>PWXJ01000317.1 GCA_003561965.1 PVC group bacterium | reverse complement strand
TGGGGACGGCCGAGGGGGTGGCCGGCCTGACCCGGGAAGAACTGGCCGCCTTCCGGGACCGGGTCCTGACCGCCTCCAACGGGGTCCTGGCCGTCTACGGCGATACCGATCCCGAGGAAGTCCTGGCGGTGATCACCGGCCTCTTCCGGGACCTGCCCTCCGGGGAACGGCTCCAACCGGCCGGCCGCCACCCCTCCCCGCCTTCCGGGGAGCGGTTGAAGGTTCTGGCCAAGGAGGATATCACCCAGTCGGTGGTCTTCCAGGGGTTCGGCGGGGCCGCCGTCGGCGACCCCGACCGCTACGCCCTGGAATTCCTCGGGTCGGTCTTTTCCGGACTCGCCTCCCCGCTCTTCGCCCGGGTCCGGATTGAAGGCGGGATGGCCTACTACGTCGGGGCTTACCAGATCCTGGGGCTCGACCCCGGGGCCTTCGTCTTTTACGCCGGGACCGTCCCCGGCCAGGAGGAGGAGGTCCTGGAGGCCTTCCGGGCGGAAGCCGAGCGGGCCCGCCGGGGTGAGTTCCTCCCCGGCGAACTGGAGCGGGTCCGCGACCGGCTCCTGGGACGGTTCAGTTTCGGTCGGCAGACCGCGGGCCAGCGGGCCTTCGCCGCGGCCCTCGACGAACTTTACGGGCTCGGTTACGATAACTGGCGGCTCTACCGGGAGCGGATCTCCGGCCTGACCGACGAAGATCTCGCCCGGGCCGCCCGGAAGTACTTTACCGGGGAAGATCAGGCGGTGGCGATCGTCGAACCCGCGATCGGGGAAGACGACCGTGATGAAGACGGCGATTTAACTGCCCCTGAAACCGGCTACTGATAACGGAAAGGAGGATTGATTATGGAAGAGAAAGACCGCCAGCCCACTTCGCGGGATATGGATACGGTCCGGTTCATCTCCCTGGTCTCGATGTTCGCCTCCTCGGCTTACTCGAGTATGGGCAAGATCGCCAACCCGGCAACCGGAGAGATCGAGCGCGACCTCGACGCGGCCCGGGGCTTCATCGATATCCTGGTGATGCTCAAGACCAAGACCGAGGGCAACCTGACCAAAGAGGAAGAGCGGCTGATCGCCTCGACCGTCTCCGACCTCCAGCTCAACTTCGTCCGGGAGAAGGATAAGCCCGAGTCGGCCCCGGAGGGGAAAGAAAAGACAGAGCAGGAGGAACCTCCCGCCCCGGAACCGGCGGCCGGGGAAAAGGAGCCCGGGAAGGAAGAACCCGGCGCCGGGAAGAAAACCGGTTCCGGGCCGATCGTCACCCCGACTCCGGAGGCAGAGGAGGAGGGGAGGAAGGGAACAAGTGATCAGTAAGCAGTAAGCAGTGAGCTGACTCAACCGGACGGGAAATTATACCTTGAGAAACTGGGAGATCAGGGCCCGGGGCCGGAACTGTTCGGCCTGCCAGCAGCCCTTTGAAACCGGCCAGACCTACCACACCCTGCTCGAGATCTCCGGAGAGGAGTGCGACCGGCGGGACCATTGTTCGCGCTGCTGGAAAGAAGTCTCCGCCGCCGCCGGGAATCCCCGGGAGGGTGCGGCCTACTGGCAGAGCCGCTTCCGGCGGCTGACCCCGCCGCCGGAAAAGGAGAAGATCCGGCGGGACGTGATCGAGCGGCTGCTGGCCCGCTACCTCGACTCCGAACAGCCCGCCCACGTCAACCTCTGTTATATCCTCGCCCTCCTCGAGGAGCGGAAGAAAGTCTTCGTCCTCCGGGAGGAGATCCGGGACGGGGAGGGGAACAGGGTGATCGTCTACGAGCATACCGATACCGGGGAGACCTACCTGATCCGCGACCCCCGACTCAGCCTGGCCGAGGTCGAGGAGGTCCAGGGACAGGTCCGGGAGCTGATCGAGGCCGAGAAGCTCGGCCGGGAATCGGGCACAGAGGACAATCCAAAACCCGAGGAATGATTATGGCCCCGAACCTGCTGGAAAAATACGGCTTCAACCAGGCGGAATTTCAATCCCTCCAGGCCGCTTACCGGGCGGGAGAACTGAGCCTGCGGAGCAACCTGATCAACTACAATAACTCCTGGCAAGTCCGTCCCCCCCTCCCCTCGGACAGCGTCGATTTCCCTTCCCCGGATAGTCCCGAGGCCGCCCGCGGCCGGGAGATCATCGCCGCCGGCAAACTCGGCCTGATCTTTATGAACGGCGGCGCCGCCACCCGCTTCCAGAAACCGGGGGAGAACCTCCCCAAGGGGGCCTTCCCGATAATGGAGCTGGAAGGGCGGGAACGGAGTTTTATGGAGCTGAAGATCGCCAACTCCCGGGCGGCGGCGGCGGAATACGGGGGGGCGATCCCGGCCTGGATCCTCAACAGTTACTTCACCGAGGACCGGACCCGGGAGATCCTTGAAGAGAACGGCGGTTACGGCAAGGAAGATCTTTATACCTACTGCCAGGGGATAATGAAGCGGGTCATCCCCTCGGAAGCCGACCTCCTCCTCCACTGCGGGAAGGCGATCGGCAAGCTGGAGAAGAAGCTCGACCGGACGGTTCCCGGCCCCGAATTCGAACAGGTCCGGGAAGAGAAGAAACAGCTGGAAACCTCGCTGGCCTCCTGGATCAGGGAACTGGCCGGGCGGGCCGGGGACGAGCTGGGCGAGGAGGCGGGCAGGGACCGCTACAACCCGCCCGGCCACCTCGACACCACCCTCTGGCTGATCCTCGACCGGTCCCGGCCGCTGCTGAAGATGCTGGAACTGGGTGTCGAGTACCTGATGATCTCGAATATCGACAACCTGGGGGCGCTGGTCGATCCCGCCCTGCCGGGTCTGCTCTCGCTGCGGAGGGGTGAGGGGGCGGGGATTCTCTGCGAGGTCAGCGTCAAGCCGCCGGGCCAGAAGGGCGGGGCCCTGGCCCGGGTTTACGATCCGGAGCAGGACCGGGAGTGGTGCCAGCTGATCGAGGAGTTCGCCTTCCCGCTGGATTTCGACCAGGACCGGATCCCCGAGTTCAACAACGCCGCCTACACCGTGGCCGTGTCCGACCTGCTGGCGATCTTTGAACTCGACCGGGCCAGCCTGGCCGGGGCGTCCCGGGAGGAACTGGCGGCCCGGGTGAAGGCGGTTACCGACCGCCTCCCGGTTTACGTGGCGATCAAGGAACTCAAGCGTCCGGACCGTCCGCCGCTCCCGGTGGTCCAGTTCGAGCGCCTCCAGGGCGACCTGACCCGGCTGCTGCAGCCCCTGGCGGTCAAGACCGAAGGCCGCTTCTTCCCGGTCAAGAAGCGGGAGGACATCCCGGTGGTGGTCCCCCGGCTGGAGAAAGTCCTGGCCGGCCGGATCCGGCTCTGATCCCCGGATGAATTTATTCGATTCCCCCCCCGGTTTGAGCTATACTCCGGTTCGGTTTCGGGGAAAAACCGGGAAGTCGAGATGGAAAAAATATCCGCCATCGTCACCTGCCATAACCGGGAAGGGGAGATCGAGCGCTGCCTGAAGAGTCTCCGCTGGGCCGATGAACTGATCGTGGTCGATTCCTTCAGTACCGACCGGACCCCGGAGCTGGCCGGGAAGTGGGCCGACCGATTCTACCAGCGGGAGTACCTCTCACCCGGCGCCCAGAAGAACTGGGCCGTCGAGCGGGCCTCCCACGGCTGGATCCTGGTTGTCGACTCCGACGAGGAGGTTCCCCGGGAACTGGCCCGGGAAGTCCGCCGGGAACTCGAGTCCCCCCGCTTCGACTGCTACCGGGTCCGCCGCCGGGCGGTCTTTCTCGGCCGGGAGATGAGATTCGGGGCCTGGGCCACCGACTCCAACTACTTCCTCTTCCGCCGCGGGCGGTATAAATACACCGAGGAGGTCCACGAGCTTCTCCTCCCGGAGGATAAGTGCGGTTGGTTCCGCCACCCCCTGATACATTATACCCACCGTTCCCTGGACGAATTCATCGAAAAGTCCCACCGCTACGCCGCCGCCGGGGCGGAGAAATATTATTCCCGGGGCCGGCGGGGTTACGCCGCCCGGGCCTTCTTCCACCCGGTCTTCAACTTCACCTGGAATTACTTCTTCCGGCTCGGATTTCTCGACGGGGCCCGGGGTCTGATCAGCGGCGTGCTCAGCTCGGCTTACGTGGCCGAGAAGTACGCCCGGCTCTGGGAAATCTCCCGGAAGAAGCGGGACGGTACCGGTTCCCCGAAGGGCGGCGAGACCCGATGACCGGCCCGGGAAAACCGGTCTCCTCCCTCCTGGTCACCCATTCCCGCCGCTGGAACGGGGAGACGGAGTACGCCACCGGGGTGCTCCGGGCCGAGGTGGAGATGGGGCTCAGGGTCACTCTGGTCGCGCCCCGGGCCAGCATCCTGGCCCGGAAATTGGCCGGGTCGGTCCGTTACCGGGAACTGCCGGGTCCCCGGCCTTCCTCGTCTCCCCGGGATTTCTTCCGCGATCTTCGCTGGCTCTCGGACCTGATCGAAGCGGAGAAATTCCAGGTCCTCCACGCCTGCCGGGCCACCGGTCATCTCCTGACCGCCCTGGCCGCCCGGCGCCGGGCCCCCCTGCTCCATCTCCGGGGCGGGGCCAAGAAGCCCTACCGTCACCCGGGCAACCGGATCCTCTACCGGAAACTGACCTCCGGGGTGATCGTCTCTTCGCGGGGGATCGAAGACTGGATGACCCGGGGTCTCCGACTTCCCCCGGACCGGGTCCACCGGCTCCTGGCCCCGGTGGATACGGAACGCTTCCGGCCCGCGGCCCTCGACCCGGTCCTTTACGAAGAGCTGGGCGTATCCCGGAACGCTCCGCTGGTGGTCAACGTGGCCCGGCTGGCCCCGATCAAGGGCCACCCGGTGCTGCTCGAGGCCTGGGCCGGGGTCCTCCGTCGGATTCCGGGGGCGGCCCTGGTCCTGGTCGGCGGGTTCTTTGAGGGACAGGAGAAGGTCGTCAACCGGAAGATCGAGGAACTGGGGCTGGCCGGGTCGGTGGTTCTGACCGGGCGGCGGGCTGATATCCCCCGGCTTCTGGCCGCCGCTTCGGTCTGCGTCGCTTCATCACTGGGCAGCGAGGAGAACTCCCGGGCGGTGGGGGAGTATATGGCCTCCGGCCGCCCGGTGGCCGCCACCGCGGTCGGGGTGATCCCGGAGATGGTGGTCGACGGAGCCACCGGATTTCTGGTTCCACCCGGCAACTCCGAGGCGCTGGCTGGAGCGATCACCTCCCTGATCGAGGACCGGGAGCGGGCGGAGGAGATGGGCGCGGCCGGCCGCCGCCGGGCGGAAGAGGAGTTCTCCCGGACCGTTTTTTCCCGCCGCCTCCGGGATATATTCACGACCTATGGGATCAAGGTCTAGTGTTCAGCAGAGAAGAAATCGAATACGGCGGCTGGGAGGGGTGTATACGTCTGACTAACGGCACCGTGGAGGCGGTTTTGACGACCGCGGTCGGTCCCCGGGTAATCCGTTACGGCCTGGCCGGCGGGGCTAACGAACTGTTCGAGGACGAAGCCGACCGGGGCCGGACCGGCGGCGAGGAGTGGCGGCTCTACGGAGGTCACCGCCTCTGGCACAGCCCCGAGGACCGCTTCCGGACCTATCAGCCGGACAACCGCCCCCTCGCCGTCCGGGAGATCCCCGGCGGGGCGGCCCTGAGACAGCCGGTGGAGGAAGCGACCGGGATCGAGAAGGAGCTGGAGGTGACCCTGGCCCCCTCGGGGAGCCGGCTGACCCTGCTCCACCGGCTGACCAACCGGGGTCCGTGGCCGGTGGAGCCGGCGGCCTGGGCGATCACGGTGATGGCCCCCGGCGGCCGGGAGGTGATCCCCCAGCCGGAACCGGCCGAGGGGCTCCTCCCCGACCGGCTGCTCGCTCTCTGGCCCTACAGCCGGCTCGACGATCCGCGGCTGGTCCTGGCCGGCCGGTTTATCCTGCTCCGGCAGGACGGGCAAGCCGCCGGCCCGATCAAGCTGGGTTTGCCCAACTACCCGGGCTGGGCGGGTTACTTCAACCGGGGGAGGTTCTTCCGCAAGCTCCACCGTCACCTCCCCGGGGCCCGCTACCCCGACTTCGGATGTTCCTACGAGACCTACGCCAACGCCGCGATGCTGGAGATGGAGTCCCTCTCCCCCCTGGTCCCGCTCTCCCCGGGAGACTCGGTCGAGCACCGGGAAGAGTGGGAACTCTTCCCTGACGTTCCCTTCCCCGGGTCCGAACCCGGGCCGATCGAGGAAACCCTGGCCGCTCTTCCCCCGCCGGAGATGACAACTCCGGTTTGACTTTTTTTCGGATCCGGGTATCCTGTTTTTCTCGTACTCGTACTCGAATCCTGCAAGGCCTTGCTCACCTCGAGTACGAGTACGAAGTACGAGTTTTGGCCGCGGGAATGATAAAAATCTTATTGCCTGAAGGAGAGTTGCGATGAAGATCCTCTGTACCGGCGGGGCCGGTTTTATCGGCAGTTTCCTGGTGGACGAACTGGTCCGGCAGGGCCACCAGGTAAGGATATTCGACAATATCGAGCCCCAGGTCCATCCCGGGGGAGAGGTCCCGGATTATCTCAACCCGGAGGCCGAGTTCATCCGGGAGGATATGCGAAACTACGAAGCCCTGGCCCGGGCGGTCGAAGGGGTCGAGGTGATCTGCCACGACGCGGCGATGGTCGGGGTCGGGCAGTCGATGTACCAGATCCGGCGCTATATGGACGTCAACACCCTGGGCACCGCCAACCTCCTCGACATCCTGGCCAACCGGAAGAACCGGGTCACCAAGCTCCTGGTGGCCTCCTCGATGTCCACCTACGGGGAAGGGGCCTACGACTGCGATTCCTGCGGCCGGGTGGCCCCCCCGCTGAGGACCGAAGAGCAGATGGCCGGAGGCGACTTCGAGGTTTACTGCCCGGAATGCGGAAAGCCCGCCCGGCCGGTCCCGACCCCGGAGTCGAAGCTGCAGGAGATCAACTCCTACTACGCCCTGGCCAAGAAGGACCAGGAGGATATGGTGATGCTCTTCGGCCGGACCTACGGGCTCCCGGTGACGGCCCTGCGCCGGTTCAACGTCTTCGGCCCCCGGCAGTCGCTCTCCAACCCCTATACCGGGGTGGCGGCGATCTTCCTGAGCCGGCTCCTCAACGACCACCAACCGACCGTCTTCGAGGACGGGCTCCAGAGCCGGGACTTCATCTCGGTCCACGACGTGGTCCGGGCCAACATCCTGGCGATGGAGAGTCCAAAGGCCGATCACAAGATCTACAACGTCGGGGCCGGCCGCCAGGTCTCGGTGTTGGAGATCGCCCGGACCCTGAAGGGGCTTCTGGGGAAGGATATCGACCCCGAGGTCGTCGGCCGCTTCCGCAAGGGCGATGTCCGCCATTGCTTCGCCGACATCTCCCGGATCCGGGAGGACCTCGGTTTCGAGCCCCGGACCAGCCTGGAAGAAGGGTTCCGGGAACTGATCGAGTGGTCGGCCACCGCCGAGGCCCGCGACTTTTCCGACCGGGCCACCGCCGAACTGAAGGAAAAGGGGTTGGTGGGGTGAGGGGAAGATGGTAAAGACCGCCCCCGCCGGGCTCTGGGATTCCCCGATCACCGCCGCCCTGGCGGCGTCGGCCGCCGCCGCCACCGGCGAGATCCGGCTGGACGGTCCGGATACCTGCTGGATCGAGTCCCGGCCCGCCGAGGGCGGCCGTTCGGTCATCGTCAGGCGGGAGCCCTCCGGGGAGATTTCCGACCTCCTCCCCCCTCCCTTCAGCGCCCGCTCCCGGGTCCACGAGTACGGCGGGGGAGCTTACGTCGTCTGCCGGGGCGCGGTTTACTTCTCCAACGGAGCCGACAGCCGGATCTACCGGCTCGACCCGGAGGGGAGTCCCCGGCCGATCACCCCGGAAGGGGAATTCCGTTACGGCGACCTGTTTTACGATTTACGCCGCGACCGGGTTCTGGCGGTCCGGGAAGACCACACCTCCCCCGGTCCTCCGGTCAACACCCTGGTCGCCGTCGACGGGAAGGGCCGCCGGCCGGTCGAAGTCCTCTTCTCCGGGAGGGATTTCTACGCCTCTCCCCGGCCGAGCCCGGACGGAACACGCCTGGCCTTCCTCTGCTGGGATCTTCCCGATATGCCCTGGGACGGGACCGAACTCCATATCGCGGATCTTGACGGCGAAGGTTGTCCGGCTGCGTCCCGTCCGGTCGCCGGGGGCCGGGGCGAATCGATCTTCCAACCGGAGTGGTCCCCCGGGGGAGAATTGTTTTTTGTCTCCGACCGGACCGGCTGGTGGAATATCTACCGCCTGGCCGCCGGAAAGATCTTTTCCGTCTGTCCGATGGAGGCCGAGTTCGGGGTGCCGCTCTGGTCGCTGGGCGCTTCCACCTACGCCTTCACCGGTCCCGGCCGGCTCGCCGCCGCCTTCTGCCGGCAGGGGAGTTGGAGGTTGGGAATAATTTCCCTGGAGGATAACCGGCTCGAGGAGGTGGAAGCCGGTTATACCGAGATCGCCTCGGTCCGGGCCCGCCCCGGCTCGGCGGTCTTTCTCGGCGCCTCTCCCCGGTCATTGCCCGCCGTTGCCGAATATTTTCCCGGTTCGCGGCGGCTGGAAATCATCCGCCCGGAGCGGGGGGAAGCGATCGATCCGGGCCTGATCTCCGCCCCGGCCGCGATCGAGTTTCCTGCCGGCCGGGGCAAGACCGCTTACGGGTTCTTCTATCCGCCCCGCAACCCGGCCTTCCGGCTCCCCACCGGAGAGCTGCCGCCCCTGTTGGTCGCCGTCCACGGCGGGCCGACCGGAGCCGCCTCACCGGTCTTGAAATCAAAGACCCAGTTCTGGACCAGCCGGGGGTTCGCGGTCCTCGAGGTCAATTACCGGGGGAGTTCCGGTTACGGTCGGGGATACCGGGAGGCGCTGGACGGTCTCTGGGGAGTGGCCGACGCCGAGGATTGCCGGGCCGGGGCCCGGTGGCTGGCCGGGAAGGGGATGGTCGATCCCGGCCGGATGGCGATCCGGGGTTCCTCCGCCGGCGGGTTCACCGCCCTGGGCGCCCTGGCCGGGGAGAGTCCCTTCCGGGCCGGGGCGGTCTATTACGGGGTCAGCGACCTGGAACTGCTGGCCGCGGACGACCACAAGTTCGAATCGGGCTATTTCTCCCGGCTGGTCGGTCCCTATCCCGAACGCTCCGACCTCTACCGGGCCCGTTCCCCGGTCAATTTCGCCGGCCGGATCGCCGCCCCGGTCATATTCTTCCAGGGGGAGGAGGACCGGGTCGTCCCCCCGGAGCAGTCGGAAGGGATGGTCGCGGCGCTGCGGCGGAAAGACATCCCGGCGGAGGTTGTTTACTTCCCCGGGGAGGGGCACGGCTTCCGGTCGGCGGAGACGATTCGGCGGTCCTTGGAGGCCGAGTACGACTTCTACCGCCGATTCTTGCTTAGCCGAACAGGCACTTGAATCTTTAAATAAGATTCTTCCGGCGGAGGACCTGGGCGACTTTCTCCAGCAGTTCGTCGGGGGTGATCGGCTTGGCGAGGTAGAGGTCGGTATAGAGCCGGGAGCCCTTGATCCGGTTCTCTTCGCTGGCCCAGGCGCTGAGGACGATCACCGGGATCGACATCGTCTTGTAGTCCGCCTTCAGGCGCTTGAGAACTTCAAAACCGTCAATCCCGGGCATCATAATGTCGAGCAGGATCAGGTCGGGGCGGCGTTTCTTCACCAGTTTCAATCCCCGGGCGCCGTCCTCAGCCGTCAGGACATCGTAGGTTCCGTCGGCTTCCAGGATATTTTTCAGGCTCCGTCGGACGGCTTCTTCATCGTCAATAACCGCGATCTTGATCTTTCCCATTATTATTCTCCGATTACACTCCAGTTCCGGATGGTTGCTCAATAAGCGAACCCCAGGGCGGCGCCGCCCCAGAAGCCGTCCCGGGCGGCTTCGATCTCCCGGCGGAGGTCGCTGTCCAGCAGGTTGAAATACCCGACGGTCAGGGTCAGGTAAAGGCCCCGGTAGAGATCGGCCTCGGCCGTGAGCAAAATCTCCGCGTCGACCAGGGAGTTTGTTCGCGCCCCGAAATAATAGTCGTTATACTTTCGGTTCGCCCAGCCGATCCCGGCCGTCGGGGTCAGCAGCAGCTCGCCGGCTTCCAGGGCGTAACCGACCGAGGCTTTGGCGTAAAAACCGTCGGCCTGGTCGAAATCCCAGAATACTTCCGCTCCCGCCAGGAGTCGCTCCCCGGACTCGAGGACGATCCCGATCTCCTGGGTTTTCTCCTCGTCGGTGTTGGGGTAGTCGTAGTAGAGGTAGATCAGGGTGGCGGAGAGGAAGTCGAAGTCGTGAGTGTAGGAGAAAAAGTAATCCAGCTCGGTGAACTTCCCCCGGTTGTCCAGGGTGTCGGTCAACTCCAGGTTGCCCCAGATCCCCGCCTGCAAACCGGCGAGGGAAATCCAGGCTTCCGGCTGAAAGACCCCCTGGTCGTTCACTTCCAGCCCCCGCCAGATATACCGGGAGTAGATCCCGGCTTCCGCCCCGAAGGAGAGCGGCCGTCCGGGTTCTTCCGCTCCCCGGACGGAACTGCCGGCCGTCGCCGCCAGGAGCAAACCGAGACAGGTTATTCCGATCGTTATAATCCGCATAGTAATCCTCCCGGCAGTTTGCCGATAACCATATCTTATTCGCCAACCAGTTCTTCCCAGATCCCGGCCCGGATCTCCCGGATCTCGGGAAAGGTCTCCAGGGAAGTGATCTCCAAGAGTTCGATTACTTCCGGCGGCGGGTAGAGTCCGGGATCGGCGAGAATTTCCGGGTCGGTAAGGGGACGGGCGGCCCGGTTGGTGTTGGCGTAACGGAGATAGTTGGCGTTGGCGGCGCTGATCTCCGGCTCCAGGCAGAAATTGATAAAGAGCTCGGCCCCCCGCCGATTAACCGCCCCGGCCGGGACGGCGAAATTATCCACCCAGAGGTCGGTTCCTTCCCGGGGGATCAGGTAAACCACCTCCGGTTTCTCTTCCGCGACCATCATCGCGTCCCCGCTGTAGAGCTGGGCGGCCCAGATCTCCCCGGCGATCATCCCGTCCTTGATCTGCTGGGGGTCGAGGTAACCGACCAGGAGGGGTTTCTGCTCCACCAGGGCGGCCCGGGCCTCCTCCAGCTGGGCGTGGTTGATGGTGTTGATGTTGTATCCCAGGTATTTCAGCGCCGCCCCGATCACTTCGTCCGGGTCGGAGAGCATCGCCAGCCGCCCCCGGTACTCCGGGTTCCAGAGGATCGACCAGCTGTCGGCTTCCCGGGTGATTTTATCCCGGTTGAGGGCGATCCCGGTTGTCCCCCACATATAGGGGATGGAGTAACGGTTCCCCGGGTCGTAGTGGAGGCTCTGGAAACCCGGGTCCAGGTTGGGGTAATTGGAAATGTTCGCCAGGTCGATCGGCTGGAGCAGGCCGAGCCGGATCATTTTCTCCACCAGGGCGTTGCCGGCCACGATCAGATCGTAGTTTCTCTCCCCCTGTTGCAGTTCTTCCAGGAGTGTTCTCTCATCGGGGAAGGTCTCCACCACCCCCTCGGCTCGATACCGCCGCTCGAAGGCGGGGATGGTCTCCGGGGCCAGGTAGTCTTCCCAGTTGAAGATTACCAGCTGCCCCACCGGTTGGGGAGCCGGACGGCATCCGGAGAGGATCAGCACCCCGGCTAAAACACCAAGCAGTTTCAGGGTCAATCCGGTGTTTCTTTTCATCGGGACCTCCGGTTCGGTTGACACTGATTACGGCGCTATATTCCGAAAAACGTTTCCGGTAAGAATAATAATTATTCGGAAAGCTGAATTCAAGGAAAATTATTCTAAAAATTGTTCTATCTTTCTCTAAAACGTAAATTATATAATCAAAAATCTTTAATCGTCGGCTCCGGGAGCCGGGGAGGTAATGATGCGAATATCGAAGGGAAAATTGACGGCGACCGCCCTGATTTTTGCGGCCTTGCTGGTGATCGCGGGGTGCGCGGCCGGGGAAGGATCCCGGTTCGGGGAAAGTCCGGCCGGATTCTGGGCCGGGCTCTGGCACGGGCTGATCAGCCCGGTAACCTTTATCATCGGGCTCTTCAGCCCGGCGGTCCGGATCTACGAAGTCAGCAATACCGGCAGCTGGTATGACTTCGGCTTCCTGCTCGGGGTCGCCGTCATCTTCGGGGGGGGCCTCAAGGCCGGTTGGCAATCCAAAAGTCCGGCCGAGAAGGAGTGGGATGAGATCGGGGAGAAGGTGGAGAGAAAGATCCGCCGGGGTATCGCCGACTGGCTGAACGAGGAGAAGAAAGGGGACGACGGGGAGTGGAAGGAGATCAGCCGGAGGATCGAGGAGAAGATCAAGCGGGAACTCCGGGACTGGGCGGAAAAGTGATCCGGCGGCCGCCTCCCCGGGAAAGGGGGTTCTTCCGGGCGGCTCTCTTGCCGCGGCCGGCCGGTTATGCTACCCTGCGGCAATGAGCGGCGGAGAGCAGAGGGTGGTGATCGGTCGCAACGCGGTCGGGGAAGTCCTCCGGTCGGGGACGCGTCTCCGGTGCCTCCACCTCGCCGAGGGAGGAGTCGGCAAGGACCTGAAAGCCCTGGCCGAAGCTGCCCGCCGGCGGGGGGTGAAGGTGGTTTTCAGCGGGCGGGATACTCTCGATCGGATCGCCGGGGGCGGTCGCCACCAGGGCGCGGCGGCGGTCCTCGATCCCTTTGACTACGCCGGGCTCGACCGGCTGGTCCGGGAGGTCGGGGAAAGCCGCGGCCTGCTCCTGGCCCTGGACTCGGTCCAGGACCCCCGGAACCTGGGAGCGGTCATCCGCTCGGCCGAGGCTCTGGGGGCGGGCGGGGTGATAATCCCCCGGGACCGCCAGGCCCCGGTGACCCCGGCGGCGGAGCGGACGGCGGCCGGGGCCACCGCCCACCTCCCGGTGGCCCGGGTCGGCAACCTGGCCCGGACCCTGGAACGGCTGAAGAAGGCGGGTTACTGGGTGATCGGGGCGGATTCCGGCCAGGGTCAGCCCCCGGAGCGGATCGACCTCCCCCCTCCCCGGGTCCTGGTTCTCGGCTCCGAGGAGAAGGGGCTCCGGCCGGTGATTCTCAAGCAGTGCGACGCCCTGGTCCGGATCCCCCTGAGCGGGAAGGTGGATTCCCTCAACGTCGCCGTCGCCGCCGGAATATTGATCTACGAATTAACCAGGTCTGGAAGCCCGGATCGCTGAACACCGCTCACTGCTCACTGCTTACTGCTTACTGCTTACTGCTTACCAATCCCTATTCCCCATTCCCCATTCCCCATTCCCCAAAATGTTCACCTTCCTGAAATTAATCAAGCCGTTCTTCCTCCCCCCGGGCCTGGTCCTGCTCGGATTGGCGGCGGCCCTGATCCTGGCGGTCCGGAAGAAGGGGAAGTGGACGGTCCGGGTTCTGGCCGTCACCCTGTTCGGGTACTATCTTCTCTCGATCGAACCGACGGCCTATTACCTGGGCCGGTCCCTGGAGAGGGCGATACCCCAGCCCGCCGGGGAAGGGGAGCCGGTCGCCATCGTCATCCTGGCCGGCGGTTTCCGGAGGGCGGGCGGGGCCCGGCCCTTCTCCGAACTATCCGGACCGACCTGGCGGCGCCTCTGGCGGGGGATCGAGATCTACCGGGAACTGGGCGGGGAAGTGCCGATCCTCTTCTCCGGGGGGAGCGGCGACCCCTTCGACCCGGAGCCGGGCCAGGGCCTCCTCTCCCGGGATTACGCCCTGGCGATCGGGATTCCGGAGGAGGACTTCCGGTTCGAGGAGATCTCCCGCAACACCCACGAGAACGTCCGGGAGTCGCGGGCCATCCTCGA
This sequence comes from PVC group bacterium, assembly GCA_003561965.1. Taxonomy (GTDB): domain Bacteria; phylum Auribacterota; class Erginobacteria; order Erginobacterales; family Erginobacteraceae; genus Erginobacter. The sequence continues at coordinate 32,666 of PWXJ01000317.1, read as the reverse complement.
CCGGGAGTTCCCCGGGGCCGCCCCCCACCGGGTGATCCTGGTCACTTCATCCTCCCATATGCTCCGGTCGGTCCTGACGGCGAGGAAGGCCGGCCTCGACCCGGTCCCGGCCCCGGCCGACTACGATTACGGGAGTCCGGCCGGCTCTCCCCTGGCGTTCTACCCCGCGGCCCAGGCCCTCCTGGTCTCCACCCGCTGCCTCCACGAGTGGCTGGGCATCCTCGCCTACCGCCTCCAGGGCCGCCTGTAGCACATTCTTGTCTGTGTGCCCCCGGCCCCGCCTTCGCCTCCACCCCGAAGAATGGCCTTTTCTTCTGACTGCTCACTGTTTACTTTCTCTTCGCGCGAAGAACCACCCCCAGAAAAACGTCCAGCCGGTCCCGACAACGACGTACCAGGGCCAGGCCAGGAGGGTTCTCCCCGGGAAGAGGAAGCGCTCGGCCAGGGTGAAGGCCAGCAGGATCAGGGGGCTGGTGACCATCGCGAAGATGTTCATCCGGTCGTTGGTGGTCCGGGTCAGGACCCCGAGGAGGAAGATCCCGAGCAGGGCCCCGTAGGTGAAACCGGTGACCTTGAAGCCGAGCCAGAGCTTGCCGCCGGGGATCTGTTCCAGGGCCAGGGCGGCCCCGATCAGGAGGAGGCAGAAGCCGGCGACGAAGACCCGGGAAGCGGCCAGGTAGTGCTTCTCCGACCTCCCCGGGCGGATGAAGGGGCGGTAGATATCCATCACCGCCGAAGAGGACAGCGCGTTGATCGAGGAGTCGAGGCTCGACATCGCGGCGGCGAAGATCGAGGCGATCAGCAGTCCCCGGACCCCCGGGGGGAGCGCGGTCACGATGTAGTGGGGAAAGATCAGGTCGGGGTCGGCGGCGGCGGCGGCGGGAAGGGCCGGCCCGACGATCTCGTAGAGGGCGTAGAGCCCGGTCCCGATCAGGAGGTAGGTGATCACGATCGGGAAGTCGATGATCCCGGTCAGGATCAGCGACCAGCGGCCCTGCTTCAGGTTCTTGCAGGTCAGCATCCGTTGGGTCATCGCCTGGTCGGTACCCAGGGCGGCGAAGGTCTGGACGCAGCCGTTGATGAAGGCGATCAAAAAGACCGTGGTGGCGGTCAGGGAGAGGCGGAAGTCGAAGACCCGGAACTTCTCCGGGTCCACCATTTCCCGCATCCCCGTCCATCCCCCGGGGATCGCCTGGAGGATAAAGTAGATCACCAGCCAGGCCCCGCCCATAAAGATGATGAACTGGAAGAAGTCGGTCCAGATCACCGCCTTGATCCCCCCGATCAGGGTGTAGACCAGGGCGATCGCCGCCACCGCGGCGATGATCCCCCCCAGGGGCAGCCCGGTGACCACGCTCAGGACCAGGGAGACCAGGAGCAGCCGGACCCCGGCGGCCAGCAGCTGGCTGAAGAAGAAGAAGATCACCGCCGTCCGCCGGGACTTCTCCCCGAACCGCTGGCTGAGGAACTGGTAGATCGAGGTCACCCGTCCCCGGTAGAAGGCGGGGAGGAGCAGCTGGGCGATCAGGATCCTTCCCAGGAGCGAGCCGACCGCGAACTGGAGGTAGGTGTAGTCGCCCCGGTAGGAGGAGCCGGGGGCGCCGATAAAGGTGACCGCCGAGACCTCGGTGGCCAGGATCGAGCCGGTGACCGCCCACCAGGGCATCGCCCGCCCCCCGAGAAAGTAATCATCGGTTGACTTTTCCTTCCTCCCGGACCAGAGGCCGATCGCGGCGATCGTTCCGAAGTAGAGGAGGAGGACCAGGTAGTCGAGGGGGGCGAAGGTCATCGGCGGCGGTTCACTCTCCGGCCGGGGTCGGCCCGGTCTCGATGATGAAGATCTTCTCGTCCTCTCCGGCCAGCCCCAGCCGCTCCCGGGCCAGCCTCTCCAGCCGTTCCGGGTCGTGGTGGATCTCCTCGATCTCCCGGGCCAGGTCGGCGACCCGGGTCTCGAGCTGGGCGATCCGCTCCTCGTAGACCATCTGCCGTCGCCGGAGCGTCTGGAGTTCGACGAACTTGTGGTAGGAATGATAGCCGAAAAAGGCTACCAGCGCCGCGATCAGGCCCAGCCAGACGATTTTTACCAGATGCTTCAACCCGGTTTTCCCGTTATGCTGCCGTTGGGGAGGGGATTTCCTTTTTCGCCGTCAGGTTTTTGTAATATAGTGTATATCGTCAAGCGGCCAAAGGATAATTTCCCCGGAGAACAATGATGAACAAAACCAAACCCCGGCTGACCCGGGATGACCTGGTCGGCTATTTCCGCTCCGCGGTGGTGCCGGCGGAAGCCAACCGGATCGGGGTGGAGTACGAACTCTTCTGCCTGGAGACCGAATCCCGCCGCCGGCTGGGTTACGAGGGAGTCCCCGGGATCGGCTGGCTCCTCTCCCGGCTGCTGGCGATCGGCGGGGGGAGCCCGGTCGAGGAGGACGGCCGGATCGTCGGGATCGATCACCCGGACTACTCGGTCAGCATCGAGCCCGGGGGTCAGCTCGAGGCCTCCTTCCCGCCCTGCCGCTCGGCGGCGGAGTTTTCGGCCGGTCTGGATCTATACCTCTCCCGGCTCCGGGAAGCCGCCGGATCGGAGGTGGTCTTGATCGCCGCCGGGGCCGACCCGGTCACCCCCTTCGCCGAGGTCCCCTGGGTCCCCAAGCGCCGCTACCGGATTATGCGCCGCTACTGGGAGGGACGGGCGGATTTGAGTCACCATATGATGACCCAGACGGCGGCGGTCCAGGTCAGTATCGACTACAACTCGGAAGCCGACGCCGTCGCCAAGCTGGCCACCGCCGTCTCCCTCTCCCAGGTCCTGACCGGGATCTTCGCCAACTCCCCGGTCTACCAGGGGGAGTACCGTTGCACCGGCAGCTTCCGGAAGAATATCTGGTGCCGGACCGATCGGGAAAGGAGCGGGATCCCCGCCGGCTGCGGGGGGAGGATCGGCTCTTTCGCCGATTACGTGGATTACGCCCTCTCGGTCCCGATGCTCTTTATCCTCCGGGACGGCCGGCTGGAGGAACTGGAAGAGAGGTTCACCTTCGGGGATTTTCTCGACCGGGGACTGGGGGGAAGGTTCCCCGACCTGGAAGACTGGCGCCGGCATCTCAATACCATCTTCTCCCTGGTCCGTTTCAACAACACCACCCTGGAGGTCAGGGTCTTCGACAGCAACCGCCCCGAGCTGGCGGCGGCGATCGCCGCGCTGGTTAAGGGCGTCTTTTATTCCGGCCGGGAGTTCTCCCCCCTGGCCGGGCCGGCCGAGCTGGCCGCCGCCGCCCGGGCGAACCTGGACCGGGAGGACCGGCGGTTTCTCGACCCGGTCGACCGGCTGATCCGGGAGGGGACCGCCCCGGCCGATGCCGCCCTCCGGGCCTTCAGGGCCGGGGGGCCGGATTCGCTGCTCGAGAGCTTAAGAATCTGACGGCCTCCTCCTGGCACCGGGTCCGGTTGACCCGGTTGGATTCGACCAGGAGCCCCGGGCTGGTGATGTTGAACTCGGAGAGACAGCCGTCGATCAGGTCGAGGGCGGCCAGGGCGATCCCCCGGCGCCGGCAGAATTTCCCGACCCGGAAGCAGATCTCCCGCTCCCGGCCGGTCAGCCGGTGGGGTTCCCCCCGGGCGCCGGCGTCGAAGTTGGCCTTGAACGAGCCCGGTTCGGGGACTTTCTTCATCACCGAAAGAATCCGATCGCCGAGGAGAAAGACCCGGGTCTCCCCCCCGGTCACCGCCGGGAGGTAGCGCTGGAGCATCACCGCCTGCCGGCCCCCGGCGGTGGCGGCGGCGAGGGTCTCTTCCAGCCCGGTCGCGCCGGAGCGGAGCAGGTGGACCCCCCGGCCGCTGCAGGAGAAGAGCGGTTTGAGGACCGCCGCCCCGCCGGCTTGCCGGAGGAAATCCCCGATCCGGTCCGGGGAGGCGGTGACCAGGGTGGGCGGGATGTAATCGGGGAAGAAAAAGATCGAGAGTTTTTCGTTGCAGGCCAGCAGGGTTTCCGGGGGGTTGACGACCCGGGGCCGCCGCAGCCCGGCCAGGAGGAGCAGCAGCGCCAGGTAGGTCTCGTCGAAGGGAGGGTCCTTGCGGATGATCACCAGGTCGAACCCCTCCAGGTCGAGTTCCTCCCCGGCCGCCGGCCGGCCGGCGACCGCCGGGGTTATCGGTTCCCCGTGTCGGCGGGCCCGGGCGAAGAGGCCGCGGTTGTTCCGGTAGATCTCCCGGTCGGAGGCGGAGTGGACCGGCCAGCCCTGTTGGAGGGCCTCGTTCATCAGCAGGACCGAGGTATCGCGCTCGATCCGGAGCTGTTCCCAGGGATCGAGGATCCAGAGCGATCTCGGCGGCTTGTCCGGAGGCGGATTCACTGACAATTACAGTAGTACTTTTCCCGGAGAAAGAGGAGGAAAAATATGCTCGAGGTCAGACAATTCCCTTACGGGGAGGACAACCTGGGCTACCTGGTCCACGGGAAAAAGGAAGCGGCGGCGATCGATCCGGGACCGGCGGGGCCGGTTATCGAGTATCTCCGGCGTCGCGGACTAATCCTGAAGGAGATCCGGAACACCCATTCCCATAGCGATCACACCGGGGGCAACCGTTCCCTGGCCGGGGCCGCCGGGGCCGAAGTCGTCGATTCCCCCGGCGGCGGCGATTTCCGGCTGGAGGGGGAGGGGATCGAGGTGATCCCGGTCCCGGGGCATACCCCCGATTCGGTGGCTTTTTATTATCCGGGCTGGGTGATCACCGGGGACACGCTCTTCATCGCCAACGCCGGCAACTGCCCCCCCGGCCGCCTGGCGGTCTTCCGCCGGTCGTTAGACCGGCTCCTCGCCCTCCCGGAGGAGACGGCGGTCTATCCCGGGCACGATTACACCGAACGCTCGCTTAACCGGGCGGCGGAGATCGAGCCCGGCAACCGCGACCGGGAAGAGTTCCGGCGGATGTACCAGCCGCCCCCGGTCGCCTCGACCATCGGCGACGAGCGGCGGATCAACCCCTACCTGAGGACCGATCAGCCGGAGGTGATCGCCTGGCTGAAGCGGGCCGGGAAACCGGCCGCGACCGCCCGGGAACGTTTCCGGGCCCTGGTCTGCGGGGATTAGGTATAGTAAACAGTGAGCAGTAAGCAGTGAGCAGATTCTGTTTCCCTGTCTACTGCCCACTGCCTACTGCCTACTGCCTACTACTTACTGCTTACTGATCTTTTTCCGGATGGTCAGGACGTTGGTCCCTTCTTGCCGCCGGTATTCCAGGCGGTCGCAGGATTTTTTCATCAGGCAGATCCCCAGGCCGCCGACCGGGCGATCCTCGATACCCAGCGAGAGGTCGGGGGGTTCGGCTTCCAGGGGGTTGAAGGGACGGCCCCAGTCGCGGATGGTGAAGACGATTTCTCCCGGTTCGTTCCGGCAGGAGATTTCGATCTCCCCCTCCTGACCCTCCGGATAGGCGTAGCTGATGCAGTTGGTGCAGGCCTCGTCGATGGCCAGGTGGACCGGGGCGGCATCCCGGTCCCCGATTCCGGCCCGGCGGAGGGCGGCGAGGGCGAACTCCACCAGTTTCTCCAGGCTCTCGAGCCGGGCGGGAACCCGGATGGAATCTTGATTTTTCTTCTGCATAGAGGGTGTTCCGGGCCGCCGGGGCCGGGATTGAGAGGTAAATATCCCACCGCGGGCGGGGGCCGTCAAGTTCTAATAAATTCATTGACAGTTAGCGGGAAAAGTTTTCTTGACGGGATCGGCAGGTTCTGTTAGAGTGTCCCCAGAATTCGACCCCTGCCGGTGAGGTTGCTGATGAGTAACAAACAGGCGGATTATCTCTCCTCCGTTGGCGGATTTTCCCCGTCCGCCCGGTTTCTCCCTGTCCTGATCGGCCTCGGGGCGATCCTGGCCGCTGCCGTCACCGGCTGCGGGGAGAGACCGATGGAGGATGACGTCGTCAGCTACGTCTCCGAGCTGGTCCGGGGCGACTTTCTCCGGCGGGTCACCGCCGCCGAGGAGCTTTCCCGGGTAGTGGACGAGAACGACGTGGTCGCCGTCCCCTACCTGATCGAGGCCCTGGCGGAGCCGCGGGAGATGTACCAGCGTTACTCCGCCCGGGCCCTGGGCCGGATCGGCTGTTACAGCGCGATCCCCGCCCTGATCCGCGCCACCCGCGACGAGAGCGATTACGTCCGTTACGACGCCGCCCTGGCGCTGGGCGGGATGGATGACCGCCGGGTCCACCGGGCCCTGATCGAGGCGCTCCGGGACGAAAGCTCCTATGTCCGCTGGGCGGCTGCGGAAAGCCTGGGCGCCCTCCGGGCCGAAGAGGCTTATCCCCGGTTGGTCAGCGGGCTGAGGGACTCCAGTTCCTTCGTCCGTTCGGCCTCCGCCAACGCTCTGGGGCGGATCGGCGATGAGGCCGCCATCCCCGACCTGAGGAGCAGTCTCTTCGACCGGAACCTCTGGGTCAGGAACGCCGCCGCCCGGGCCCTGGCCCTCCTGGGAGACAACGCCGGGATCCCGGTTCTGATCCGGAACCTGGAATCGACCGCCCGGGAGAGAGACCAGATGGTCCGGGCCCAGGCGGCCGAGTTTCTCCGGGAGGCGACCGGGGAGGATTTCGGCTTCGACCCTCACGGCACCGACGCCGAGCGGCGGGAAGCCATCCGCCGCTGGGAGAGCTGGTGGCAGGAGCGGCGTTGATCAAACGGCAACCCTGAAGGACAGCAATGATCGATCCGGGAGAAAAAAACGCGGGGGCCGGGCGGTTCGCCCCGCTCCGGGGGGTAATCAAGACCCCGCTCCAGGCGGACATAGTCGCCTACTGGCAGGATAACCCCGAAGGAGCACTCGACGCCATCGAAATGGCGGGGAAGATGAAGCGGGAGGATATCAAGGTGGTCTCCGGGGCCCTGGAGGAGCTTGAGGAGGCCGGAGTGCTCTCCGGGGAGATCAAGGGCGTTGACCAGACCCGGGCCTATCGCTTCCGCCCGAACGCCGAAATCAAGCAGGCCCTGGACCGGATCTTCAGCGGGGCGGGTATCCCGGATTCCTGGAAGGAGTTCCGGGGGGGACTGGAGCAACAATTCCGGCGGGCGGAAGCGAAGAGAAAAATCATCGTTTTCGGTGCGGGGATATTAATCGCCCTCGGCCTGGCGGCCGGGATCTATTTCGCCGTTCAAAGAATCGGGGACCCCGGCGCCGAACCGGTCCGGGCGGACCTCTCCGAATTTACCGGGGTCCACGAGACCCGGTATCGCGCCGGACAGATCAAGAGCCGGATCGATTATTCCGACGGCCGCCGGGAAGGTTCCTTCGAGGCCTGGTTCGACAACGGCCAGAAGATGGCCGAGGGGTCTTACCGGGGCGACCGCCCCGACGGACGCTGGATCTTCTGGGACGCGGAAGGTAATCCCTTGACGATGGTCATCTACGAGGACGGCCGGGCCGTCAGCTACTAAGCCGCCCTTCCCGCGTCACCATCTCTTTTCCTCTTGTCTCCGGGACAATTCCCGTTTATTCTCCGGTTTCGGTATCGGTTCAATCCGCCAGTCAGGTTGTCTATGATCAGGTACTACAGCACCAATCGTCACCGGACCGGGCCGGGCCTGAAGCCCTTCACCGGCCGGGTCGGCTTCCGGGAAGCCCTGCTGATGGGCCAGGCCCCGGACGGAGGACTTTTTATGCCCGACCGGATCCCCCGGCTCGCGCCGGAGGAGATATCCTCGCTGAAGGGCGAACCCTACTGGCGGGCGGCCTGGCTGGTGGGAAGGCTTTACTGGGAAGATTCCATCCCCGCCGGCGACCTGGAAAGAATAGTCCGGGAAGCTTACGACTTCGAGGTCCCGATCGAACCGGTTGACGGCCGCCGCCATATCCTCCGCCTCGACCGGGGCCCGACCGCCTCGTTCAAGGACTTCGCCGCCCGGCTGATGTCCCGGCTGATGAGTTACTTTCACTCCGGGGGGGGGAGGCTAAAGGTCCTGGTGGCGACCTCGGGGGATACCGGTTCGGCGATCGGGGAGGCCTTCAAGGGGGTGGCCGGGGTCGAGGTTTACATCCTCTACCCCGAGGGGGAGGTCAGCCCCCGGCAGAAGCGGCAGCTCGACACCATCGGGGGAAATGTCCGGGCCCTGGTCGTGAAGGGCAAGTTCGACGACTGCCAGAACCTGGTCAAGCGGGCTTTTCTCGACCCCGACCTGGCCCGCTTGAACCTGACCTCGGCCAACTCGATCAACATCGGCCGGGTCCTCCCCCAGTCGGTTTACTACGTCTGGAGTTACGCCCAGCTGGCCGAGAAGGGAGAGGAGGCGGTGATCTCGGTCCCCTCGGGGAATTTCGGCAACGCCTTCGGCTGCGAGCTGGCCCGGCGGATGGGCCTGCCGGTCCGCCGGCTGGTGATGGCGACCAACGCCAACGACGAATTTCCGGATTTCCTCAGAACCGGGGTTTACCGGAAGGTCGAACCCTCCCGGAAGTGCATCTCCAACGCGATGAACGTCGGCCACCCGAGCAACCTGGCCCGGTTCTTCGATATCTACGGCGGCAGCCTCGACCGGACCGGCGAGGTCATCCGTCCGCCCGACCTCGACCGGATGCGGAAACGGATCTTCTCCCTGGCGGTCAGCGACGCCGAGACCCGGCAGACCATCGTCGAGGTCTACCGGCGCCACCGGGTGATCCTCGAGCCCCACGGGGCGGTGGGCTGGAAGGGCCTGGAGGAATACCGGAAGCGGGAGGGGGATGACTGTCTGGCGATCTCGGTCGAGACCGCCCACCCGGCCAAGTTCCCCGAGGAGATCGAGTCCCTGCTCGGGGTCCATCCCCCGGTGCCCCCCGGCCTCCGGGATCTCGACCGGCGGAAGGGCGAGCCGATCCCGCTCTCCGGGGACTACGCTTCCTTCCGGGATTTCCTCCTCTCCGGGGATCCCCCGGCCTGATCAGCCGGCGGGAAGGTCTTCCGGAGAGTAATGCTCCTTCAGGCAGTCGGGGCAGATCCCGTGGGTGAAATCGGCCCGGGAATGGTTGCTGATATAAAGGCTGATCTCGTGCCAGCGGCCCCCCCCGTCGCGGATCTTCTTGCAGTGGGAGCAGATCGGCAATAGGCCCTCCAGGGTCCGGAGGCGCTCCAGGGTCCGGCGGAGTTCCCCGAGCAGCCGCCCCCGCTCCCGGTCGGCGGCGTGCTTGTAGAGGGCGATCTCGATCGCGGCGTGGAGTTCCCGCTCCCGGAAGGGCTTCAGGAGATAGCCGTAAGGCCCGGTGACCCCGGCCCGCTCCAGGACCGGCGGTTCGGCGTGAGCGGTCAGGTAAACTACCGGGATATCGTTCCGGTCCCGGATCTTCTCCGCCGCCTCGATCCCGTCCATCTCTCCCTGGAGGACGATATCCATCAGGACCAGGTCCGGTTTTTCCGTTTTCGCCAGCCGGACGGCTTCCGGTCCGGAATAGGCGACGGCGACGACCGGGTAACCGAGGCGGGTGAGGATATTTTTCATATCCCGGGCCACGATCCCCTCGTCCTCCACGATCAGGATCTTCCTGCCGGTCATAAGCTGTCCTCCCTCTCGCCTTGTTGAGCGGACGGGGTGAAGATAATCTTCCAGGTGGTCCATTCTCCGCTCCTGGTTTCCAGCCGGCCCCCCGGTTGATCGGCCAGGGTCTGGATCAGTTCCCGGCCGAAAGAGGGGGCGTCGGGTCCGGGGGGGATGTCGGGGAAATTTTCCCCCCGCCGGGCGAAGAAGATCTCGACCTGGTCCGGTTCCCGGGGGCGGAGCCCGGTCCGGATTGTCCCCCGGGGCGGGGCGGAAGACGATCCTTCCAGCGAAGCGGTCAGAAGTTCGTTGAGAAAGAGCCCGCAGGGGATGGCGATGGAGATGTCCAGGCTGGTCCGGCCGACCTCGGTCTCCAGCTTGACCGCCCCCGGGGCCGGGGAATACTGCTCGAAGAGATAATTGACCAGGGTTTCGAGGTACCGCCCGAAGTCGATCCGGTCGAGGTCCTCGCTGGAGTAGAGGATCTCCTGGACCAGGGCCATCGAGGAGATCCGGTTGCGGTTGCGGAGCAGCAGGGCCCGGGTGTCCCCGTCGGGGGCGTACTCGGCCTGGAGCTTGAGGAGACTGATGATGATCTGGAGGTTGTTGTTGACCCGGTGGTAGAGTTCCTTCAGGAGCAGGTCCTTCTGCCGCAGGGCGTTCTCCACCGCCGTCTCGGCGTCCTTCCGGGCGGTGATATCCCGGGCGATCCAGAGGACCTTTTCCATCCGGCCGTCGGCTTCCGGCAGGGGGGCGGTCCGGCCCTCGAACCATTTCCAGCCCTCCAGGGTCTCCAGGCGGTACTCGACGGTCTGTTCCTTTCCGGTCTCGATGGTCCGGGCGATCACCGCCAGGCAGAGTTCGGCGGCCTCCGGATCGAGGAAATTCTCCAGCAGGTTCCCTTCCAGCTGTTCGGGAGGGGCGGCCAGCAGTTCGTCCCTCCGGGCCAGGACCTTGAGGTATCTCCCCTCGCCGTCCAGGCTCAGAACCACGTCGGGGAGAGCGGCGAACATCTTTTCCAGCTGGAGCGCCGGCGGTTCGCCGGGTGAGGAGGGGTCATCGTCGGTCCCGTCCTCCTCCCCTCCCCGGAGTCGTTCCAGCTCCCGCCGGAGCCGGGCGACTTCCCGGACCAGTTCCTCTCGGGAGGGGGTGGGATTATTCATCTTATCGTTGTTTCCCGCTCGCGGATTCGGTTCGGACCGCCGATAGGGGAATAGAGTCGGGACACCGCCGTCAATTATAAACCCCGGTCGGGCCGCCGGGCAAGAAAATACTGTAAATTTATTCCCCGAAGATATATCTTGAAATTTCCGGTTATCCATTGTTTATCGGAGGCGTCGCCTGCTATGAAGATCGGGATTGATATCCAGTGCCTCTCCCGGCCCCTGACCGGGGTCGGTTACTATACCCGGGGACTGCTGGATGCGCTGGCCGGCCGGGCCGGGGCCGGCGGGATAACCCCTTTTTATTTCAGCTTCCGCGATTCGGTCGAACTGCCGGCCCTGGTCTACCGGAAGATGGCGCCCCGCGACCGGAGAATCCCCGGGAGACTGCTCAGCCTGGGCTGGAAGAGACTCGGTTTCCCCTCCGTCGACTGGCTGATCCCGGGGATGGACGTCTACCACTTTCCCGATTTCGTCGCCCGCCCGGTCCGGCGGAAGCCGGTGATCACCACGGTTTACGATCTCGCCTTCAAGCGTTTTCCCCAGTTCATCGAGCCGAAGAACCTGAAGTACCTGGAAGCCTCCCTCCCCGGGAGCCTGGACCGTTCCGACCGGGTGATCGTGATCTCGGAGTTCACGAAAAATGAACTGACCACCCTCTACCGGGTACCGCCGAACAAGCTGACGGTGGTCGAGGGGGGAGTCGAGGACGCCTTCCGCCGGCCGCAGACCGAGGACGAACTGCTCCGGACCCGTTACCGTTTTCATCTCCCCGAGAAGTATCTTCTCACCGTCGGGACCTGGGAGCCCCGGAAGAACCTGGTCCGGCTGCTGGAAGCCTGGTCCGGCCTCCAGTCGGCGGGGAAGCTGGGGGATTACAAGCTGGTCCTGGCCGGCCCGAAGGGCTGGCTCCGGGGGGAGATCGAGCAGAAATTCCGCAACCAGGCCGGAAGGAGGAGAGTGATGGACCTGGGGTACGTTCCCCGTTCCGCCCTCCCGGCGGTCTATCGCGGCGCTTCCGGATTCATCTATCCCTCGCTTTACGAGGGGCAGGGACTCCCGCCCCTGGAAGCGATGGCTTCCGGGGTCCCGGTGGCGGCCTCCCGGGCCGGCGCCCTCCCCGAGATGCTGGGCGAGGCGGCCCTTTACTTCGACCCCGGCGATCCCGGCCGGATGGCCGAGACGATCGAAGCCCTCCTCACCCGGCCGGAGCTGGCGGCCGGCCTGGTCGAGAAAGGCCGGCGCCGGTCGGCCCGTTTCACCTGGGAACGGGCGGCGGACCTGACCCTGGAGGTCTACCGCTCCGCCGCCGGTTCCGGGTCCGCCCCGGGGTGAAATGCCGTGAAGAGTCCCTCTCCCCTGAAAATCGGGATCGACGGCCGCTGGATCTTCCCGGCGATCTCCGGGGTCGGCCGGGTGACCGAGAAGCTGATCACCCATCTCTCGACGATCGACCGGGAAAATCATTACTATGTCTTCTTTTCCGACCCCGTCCTCCGGGAAAAGTATTCCCGCCGCTGGGGGGATAACCCCCGGATCCGCCCGATCCCGGTTCCCTGGGGGATATTCTCCCCGGGCGGCCAGTGGGGGATGCCCTCCCGGATCGAGAAGCTGGAGCTGGATATCTTCCATTCGACCAATTACTTTCTTCCGCTTTTTCTCCGGCCGGGGGTGAAGGCGGTGGCGACCGTCCACGACCTGATCCCCCTGAAGTTTCCCCATTTCACCCCCCGGGCCTGGAAGACCCGCTTTCACCCGGTCTTCCGCCGGGTCCTGAACCGCTCGGCCCGGCGGGCCGACCGGGTGATCACCGTCTCCCGCCATACCCGCCGGGACCTGGTCGCCGACCTCGGCCTCCCCCCGGAGAAGATCGCCGTGATCCATAACGGGATCGACCCGGCCTATCGGCCGCTGGAGAAGGAAGAGATGGTCCGGATTGTGAAGAGAAAACTGGGGTCGGCCGATCCCTATCTACTCTATGTCGGACGGTTCGACCCCTACAAGAACGTGGCCGGCCTGGTCCGGGCCTTTGCCGGATTCAGCCGGAACCGGTCCGACCGGCCCCGGCTGGTCCTGGCCGGGCACCCCGACCCCCGCTATCCCGAGGCGGCCGAGGCCGTCGCCGAACTCCAACTCGGATCGCGGGTGGTTTTTCTCGACGGGGTCGGGGAAGAGGAACTGGTCGCCCTCTACAACGGGGCCCGGGCCCTGGTCCTCCCCTCCCTTTACGAGGGGTTTGGCCTTCCGCCGCTGGAAGCGATGGCCTGCGGTACCCCGGTTATCGTCTCCGACCGGGCCAGCCTCCCCGAGGTGGTGGGGGAGGCCGGGCTCCTGGTCGATCCGGAGAGTACCGAGGCGCTGGCCGCCGCCATCGAAAGGCTCTGGGACTCCGCGGAGCTCCGGCGGGAATACCGCCGGCGGGGGCTGGCCCGGGCGGCGGAATTCTCCTGGGAGAAGACCGCCTCGGAGACCCTGAAAGTCTACCGGGAGCTGGCGGAGGAAGATGGCTGACGCCTCCGGCCGGGGTCCTGATGACGGGAAAACCCCGATAGCAGTGGGGAAATAATGAAGATCGCCCTGGTCCACGACTGGCTCAACGGGATGCGCGGGGGGGAAAAAGTTCTGGAGGTCCTCTGCGAGCTCTACCCATCGGCGGAGATCTTCACCCTCCTGCTCGAGGAGGAGAAGGTCTCCCCCCGGATCCGGGGGATGACCATCCACACCTCCTTCATCCAGAAACTCCCCCTCTCCCGCCGGCGCTACCGCTATTACCTCCCCCTCTTTCCCCGGGCGATCGAGAGTTTCGATCTCGGCGGGTTCGACCTGGTGATCAGTACCAGCCACGCGGTGGCCAAGGGCTGTCGCCCCCCGCCGTCGGCGCTTTCGATCTGCTACTGCTTCACCCCGATGCGTTACCTCTGGTTCTTCTACCGGGACTACTTCGGAGCCGGCCGGGCCCGGAAACTTCTGCTGAAACCGGTCTTCGACTATCTCCGCCGCTGGGACCTCCGTTCCGCCGATCGGGTCGGCCGGTTTCTCGCCATCTCGAAAACGGTTGCCGACCGGATCGACCGGGTCTATAATCGGAAAGCTGGGGTAATCTATCCCCCGGTGGACACGGAATTCTTCACCCCCGGTTCTCCGGAAGGTGATTATTTTCTGGTCGTCTCCGCCCTGGTCCCCTATAAGAAAATCGGCCTGGCGATCGAGGCCTTCCGGCGGCTGAGGCTGCCGCTGAAGATCGCCGGGACCGGGCCGGAAGCCGGGAAGCTAAAGAAACAGGCCGGCGAGGGAATTGATTTTTTCGGCTGGGTCGAAGACGAAGAACTTCGGGAACTCTACCGGAACTGCCGGGCCCTGGTCTTCCCCGGCCTGGAGGATTTCGGGATCGTGCCCCTGGAGGCCCAGGCCTGCGGCCGTCCGGTGATCGGGTTCGGAGAAGGAGGTCTGGCCGAGACCACGGTTCCCTGGCCGGGTGACGGCGGCCGGTCCCCGACCGGGGTGTTCTTCCCCGAACAGACGCCGGAGTCCCTGGCCGGGGCCGTCCGGCACTTTCTCGACCGGGAGTCGGACTTCGACCCCCGGAAGATCCGGGAACACGCCCGGAGGTTCGGCCGGGAGATTTTCAAGGAACAGTTCGCCGCCGCCGTCGAGGCGGCCAGGAAACGCCAGACCCCCGGCTCGCCGCCGCCGGGGTGAGATGAAAATGACCCAGATCCGCCGCCATACCGCTTTCTTGACCCTGATCACCCTGGTCGTCGACGGCCTGATCCTCTACGCTTCAATGGTCGCCGCGTTCTGGATCAGCTTTTTCTCTCCCCTGACCGAGATCTTTCCGGTTACCAAGGGTATTCCTCCCCTGGCTGCCTATCAGCAGGCTTACCCGGTGATTCTGGCGGTCTTCCTGGTCGTCTTCAAGTCCTTCCACCTCTACCGGCGCAAGACCTATTACTCCTCTTCCTGGCACTTCTTCACGATCGTCAAGGCGGTCACCGTGGCCCTCTTCAGCCTGATGGCCCTGACCTTCCTCTACCGGGAGGATTTCACCTATTCCCGTCGGATGCTGGCCTACAGCTGGCTTTTCAGCATCATTCTTTTCACCGTCTCCCGGAGGGTACTGGACAAGCTGGAGACGCAGGTCTGGAAGCGGAACAAGAAGTTCAGGCAGATTATCCTTCTGGGAGGGGGAGAGATCGCCCGGCGGCTGGCCGATAATTTTTCTTCCAATCCCCGCTGGGGCGCCGAGGTGGCCGGGATACTGAGACTGAACGGAGAGGAAGACCCGGCGGAATCATACCCTATCCCCGTGCTGGGTACGGTCGACGAATTCGAGGAAATCATCCGCCGGATCCCGGTGGATGAGGCGATCATTACCCGGCTCGATCTTCCCCACCGGCGGGGGATGGAGATCATCCTGACCTGCGAGAAGAACCTGGTGGCGGTCAGGCTGGTTCCCGACGTCTTCTCGATCCTGACCAGCCAGGTCGAGGTGGTCAACCTCGACGGTGTCCCGCTGGTCGGTCTCCAGACGCTCCCCCTCCACTCGGCCTGGAACCGTTTTATGAAGAGAGCCTTCGATCTGGTCGGGGCGTCCCTGGGCCTGATCCTCACCGCCCCGGTGCTCCTGCTCTGCGCGGCGGCCGTCAAGCTCACCTCCCGGGGGCCGGTCTTCTACCGGCAGGAGCGGCTGGGGGAGAACGGGAAGCGGTTCAAGCTCTACAAGTTGAGGACGATGCCGGTCGATACCGAGAAAAGCAGCGGACCGGTATTGCCCTGCCGGGACGACCCCCGGGCGACCCCGGTCGGGAAGCTCCTCCGCCGGTTCAGTCTCGACGAACTTCCCCAGCTCTGGAACGTGATCCGGGGGGATATGAGCCTGGTCGGTCCGAGGCCGGAGCGGCCGGTCTTTGTCGAGCGGTTCAAGGAGTCGATCCCCCGGTATATGTCCCGGCACCAGGTTAAGTCCGGCCTGACCGGCTGGGCCCAGGTCAACGGCCTCAGGGGGGATACCTCGATCCGGATGCGGGTCAAGTACGACCTCTACTACCTGGAGAACTGGTCGCTCTTTCTCGACCTGAAGATCATCCTCCTCACCCTCTTCTCCCGGCGGGTCCACCAGATCAGCAGCCGGATCCTGCCCCTGCGGTAGGATTGAATATTATTTCTCCGGCCCCGTCTGATAGGGCAAACAGGGGGAGAAAAAACTGCCGATGAGAATTCCGCGATTTTTCGTCTTCCCGGTCCTGGCCGCCGGGCTCCTCTCCGGCTGCGCCACGGTTCCCTATACCGGGCGGACCCAGCTGGCCCTGATGCCCGACCGGGAAGTGATGGAGATGAGCCGTTCCTCCTACCGGGAGGTGATCGACGGTTCCAAGGTTCTCACCTCGACCCCGGAGGCCGAGATGGTCGAACGGGTGGGCCGGCGGATCGCCGCCGCGGCCGAGGAGTTCCTCCGGGATCAGGGTCTGGCCGACCGGGCGGGGGATTTCGAGTGGGAGTTTACCCTGATCGACGACGACCAGACGGTCAACGCCTGGGCGATGCCGGGGGGAAAGATCGCCTTTTATACCGGGATCCTGCCCCTGACCCGGGACGAGGAGGGGCTGGCGGTGGTGATGGGTCACGAGGTGGCCCACGCCCTGGCCAACCACGGGCGGGAGAGGCTCAGCCAGCTGTTGCTCTTCCAGCTGGGTTATACCGGCCTCGATCTCGCCCTGCGGAGGGAGCCGGAGACCACCCGGGAACTCTGGCTGACCGCCTTCGGGCTCGGGGCCTCGGTCGGCCTGATCCTCCCCTACAGCCGGACCCAGGAGTACGAGGCCGACCGGATCGGGCTGATCCTGACCGCCCGGGCCGGTTACGATCCCCGGGCGGCGATTCCTTTCTGGGAGAGGATGAAGGAGCAGGGGGAAGTCGGATTCCTCGAGTTTCTCTCCACCCACCCGACCACCTCGAAGCGGATCCGGGAGATCCGGAAGCTGATGCCCGAGGCCCTCCAGTACTACCAGCCCCGCTGACCCCCCAGGAATAAATATTCACCGCAAAGTCGCAAAGGGCGCAAAGATGCGCAAAGAGGAATTTATTGATTTATTTATCCGAGAGAAATAACAATGCGACGCTACTGTAATTATAGAAGGGGCTTGGATTTTCGAACTGAAACTCTAATCTCCCTTTGCGTCCCTCTGCGTTCTTTGCGACTTTGCGGTGAAAAATCTTTTTCTGGTTATGGGGTCAGGGCCGGATCAGGATCGGGGAGCCGATGGTGACGAAGTCGTAGACCTCCTCCTCGGCCGGGTGGAGGAGGCGGACGCAGCCGAAGGAGGCCTCGGTCCCGATCTCCTCCTCGATCTTCGATCCGTGAATCCCGTAGGCCCCCGGCGGGGGGATGAACTCGATCCAGCGGGTTCCCAGCGGGTATTCCGGGTCGTCGGCGGTGACGATGGTCCGGTGGTAGGGGTCGGTCCAGGGCGGGTTTTCCAGCTTCCGCAGGACCTCGAACTCGCCTTCCGGGGTGCTGTCGCGTTTCCCCAGGGCGACCGGGTAGGAGCGGATGAAAGTATCTCCGAGAAAGACGCTCAGGGTTCTCGCTCCCTTGTCGACCTCGATCCGGAAAGGACCCTCGATTACGGTCAGCTTCCGCCCGAGCCGGATCAGGTCCGGGTCGGGGATATCGTTGAGGCGGACCAGCAGTCCCGTCCCCACCCGGTAGCGGGCGGCGATCCCGCTCAGGGTGTCCCCGGGGGCGATCGTATATTCCTCGCCCAGTTCGGCGATCTCCTTCCAGGAAAGGTCTTCCCGGGGCGGTTCCGGCGGTTCAAGTTCCGGGTCGACGATCTCGACCGCTTCCTCGATCTCCACCGGATCGACGATCACCCCCTCCCGCTCTTCAATCTCCACCTCCAGGGGATCCGCCGGTTCCGGCAACGGAGGAAATTCGGGCCGGTGGGTCGCGCAGCCGGCCGCCAGGATACAGCAAATCGCTACCAGGTGAATTTTCATTTTCGATGCCTCCTTACCCGTTCAGATTGTTCCGAGTATATCCCCTTCGACTCTGGTTCCGGTAGGAAAAAATTAAAAAATTCTCCCTGGAGACAGACCGGCGGCCCCGGGATTTTAAGATTGACAGGAAGGATCGGCTCGCCTAAATTACCCCCCTGTTTCTGATGCCAGCCCTCGATTTCGCTCACGAAGTTTCCGGCCCCGGCAGTAACCGCGAGGTAAGATTATTATATGAACGACCTCTATGAACAGATGATTTCACGTTTTCTCCAGCCCCTCTCCAGCCTGGAAATGGGGGTGGGGGACGCCTATTATTTTCTCCGGCAAGACGGGGCATTCGTGTTCACCGAGGGTTATCTCCATCCTCAAGGGGGGCTGATGGGCAAGGTGATGCTCTCCCCCGACCCGGCCGGAGATACCGACATCTTCGGGAGAAAGTTCCGCTCCAGCTACAAGAAGGTGGTGGACGGGGAACTGGTCCTGATCCCCCATCCCGAACAGCTCCGGCTCCAGTTTGAGCTCTCTCCCGGCCTCGACCCTTCCCGTCCCCGGCCGGTTTACGAGGAATATCACGTCGAGTTTCCCCTGGGCGATTTTTCCGGGGTCTTCGAACACCGCCACTCCCTGCGGACGGCGATGGAGATCTATCCCACGGTGAAGAATTCCATCGACGACATCCGCGCCGGTTTCGACGTTCCCCTCTCCCGGCTCGGCTGTACCGGTTCCACCTGCTACGGGAAGTTCGAGGACCCCGACGACGACATCGACCTGGTCTGGTACGGGACGCTCGCCGAGAATCGGGAAGTCCTGGCGAAAATCCGGGAGCTGACCCGGGATCCCCGCAACCGGGTCTTCGAGTTCGGCCGCTGGTGGCCGATCCGGTTTTACTGGAAGAAGATGATGATCTGCTCCTTCTTCAACTACCGCCTGGAAGAAGAGATCCCCCTCCGGGACTGCCGGATCAAGGTTCTGGAAGAGGATGTCAAGGGGGTGGGGATGGTCGATGACGATACCCACTCGATCTATATGCCCTCGATTGTCCGGCTCTCTCACCTGCTCTTGAACGGGAAGAAATCCCCCGACCTCAACCTGGTGATTTACGACGGATCGCTCCGGGGGGAGTACTTCAACGGGGATTACCTGAAGTTCGTCGCCCGCCGGATCCTGATCGAGAAGGGGGGGAGCGAAGAAGAAGCCCTACTGGTCACCCTGAGCGACCAGATCAACAAGGAAAATTAAGCAATTGACCAGAAGAGAACGATGCGGAATTTCGAGGAAATGATCGAGAAGTTTATGCGCCCGCTTTCGGAACTGGAAGGGGGTCGGGCCACCGATTCCCTCTACTTCCTCCGCCGGGACGGCAGTTTCATCTTTACCGAGGGTTACTGCCACCCGGAAGGCGGGATGTACGGCAAGATTATCTATTACCCGAAGCCGGGCGGGGATATCGATATCTTCGGACGGGAGTACGGCTGCACCACGAAGAAGATGGTCGGGGACGAGTGCATCTACATCGGCCACCCCGAGCAGATCCGGGCTCACGGGGAGATCGACCCCTCGCTCGACCCCGACGCCCCCCGCCCGGTCTTTGTCGAGTACGAGATGGAGTTTCCCCTGGCCGACTGTGTCGGTTTTTTCGACCCGGTCCATTCCCTCCGGGCCTGCCTCGACCTCTACCCCTGGGTCGGCGAAGGGACCCGGATGGCGGCCGAGGCCCTGGGGGTTCCCTGGGAGAAACTCGGGCTGACCGGCTCGCTGGCCTACGGCCGACACGAGGAGGGCGACGACGACCTCGACCTGGTCATCCCCGGGTCGATCGAGGACAACCGCCGGGTCTACCGGACCATCCGTTCCCTCTCGGTCCTCCCCGAGCACCGGGTGATCGAGTTCGGCCGCTGGTGGCCGATGCGGATGTACCAGGGGGGGTACCTGATCTGCCCCTTCTTCACCTACGAGCGGTGGGAGGACGCGCCCCTGCGGGATTTCTCCGTCGAGGTGATCCGGGAAGACGTCGAGGCTTCCGGGGTGGTGGCCGACGACACCCACACCAACTATATGCCGCCGCTGCTTCCCCTGGAGGATCTGACGATTGACGGTAAAACCGCCGAACCGCTGCCCCTGATCATCTACGACGGCGCCCTGAGGGGCGAGTACTTCAACGGCGATTTCCTGAAGATGCAAGCCCGCCTGGTCGAAGTCAATCAGCTGGGGGATAGTTTTCCGGCGTTGCTGGTCACGCTCTGGGATAACATCAAAAAAATCGGCGAGGACCCCGCCCGGCAGTCGGTTCCCTCCTCCCCGGAGGCCGTCGAAAGCGACAGGGAAGCCCGGGCGGAGGTTTGATAATTCGATGAGGAGAGGTTATGGCCGATAAATTCGAAAAGATAATGGAGAAATTTCTCAACCCGATCTCCGACCTGAAGGGCCGGATCAAGGATTCACTGTATTTTCTCCGAAAGGACGGGTGTTTTGTCTTTTCGCACGGCTATTACCATCCCACCCCGGGCTATTTCATCGGTAAGATCATCTACTACCCCCTGGCCGAGGGAGACTCCGATATCTGGGGCCGTCGCTACCAGGCGATGCACAAGGCCTGGGTCGACGGCGAGCACGTGGCGATAATGAACGATGTCCAGATCGTCAAGCAGTACGAGGTCGATCCCTCGCTCGACCCGGACAAGCCCCGGCCGCTGGTGGCCGATTATACCCTGGAGTTCCCGATCGAGGATTTCGTCGGCTATTTCGATCCCGCCCGTTCCCTCCAGCTCTGCCGGGAGATGTATCCCGATACCGTCAGGCCCTGGGCGGATCAGGCCGCCGACCTGATGGACTTTCCCCTGGAAAAGATGGGGGTGACCGGATCGCTGGCCTATGGGAAGATCGAAGAAGAGGATATGGATTTCGACGTGATCTTTATGGGCGCCCTGAAGGAGAACCTCCGGGTCCGCGACCGGCTCCACCGGTTGTCCGAGGAGCCCGACCGCCGGGTCTTCGAATTCGGCCGTTACTGGCCGATCCGGGTCTATCACAACGGGTTTCTTCTCTGCCCCTTCTTCGTTTATCAGGACTGGGACGAGGTCCCCCTCTCCGAGGCCGAGATCTCGGTGATCGAAGATGACGTCACGGTGAGCGGGACCATCGCCGACGATACTCACAACGCCTACCTCCCGATCATCCTCGAGCTCAAGGACGTCTTCCTCAACGGGAAGGAGCGGGAGGATATCCGGGTGGTCTGTTACGACGGTTCGGTCCGGGGGGAGTACTGGGAGGGGGAGCGGATCTGGCTGGAGGGCCGCCTGCTGCGGATCACCGACCGGAAGCGGACCTACGAGGCGGTGGCGGTGGATATCAGTTTCAATATCTCGAAGAAGCAGCCGGACCATTACCCGATTTAATGCCCCTGGGAATGGGTAATCTTTTTCCGAGTTTGGTTTTTTTAGGTTGGTTTTTTATTGGCGGGGGTGAAGGTTCTGTTATTATGGTCTTCTTTTGACCCGACCGTTTACGGTTATGAGGCGTTGTAATGGCTATCCACCAGACGGCAGTCGTTGATCCGGCCGCCAAGATTGACCCCGGGGCCGAGATCGGTCCCTACTCGATCGTCGAAGGGAAGGCGAAGATCGCCGCCGGGACCCGGCTGATCGCCCACGTTTACGTCACCTCCAATACCGAGATCGGGCCGGATAACGAAATCCATCCCTTCGCCGTTCTCGGAAACGCTCCCCAGGACCTCTCCTACGAAGGGGCGGAGTCTTTCCTCCGGATCGGGAAGGGCAACACCATCCGGGAAGGTTGTTCGATCCACCGGGGCTCGAAGGAAGGTTCGGCCACGGTGGTCGGGGACAACAACTACCTGATGGCCTATTCCCATCTCGGCCACGACTGCGTGCTCGGCAACGAGGTGATCGTCGCCAACGGGGCGCTTCTGGCCGGCCACGTCCACGTCGAAGACAGGGCTTTCATCTCCGGCAACGTCGTCATCCACCAGTTCTGCGATATCGGAACCCTGACGATGCTCGGGGGCGGGGCCCGGGTGACCAAGTCGGTTCCGCCCTATATGATGGTGGCGGAGCGGTCGCTGGTGATGGGCCTGAACCTGGTCGGCCTCCGCCGGGCCGGGTTTTCGCCCGCCGACCGGCGGCAGGTGAAGCGGGCCTATCGATTGCTTTACCACTCCGGGCTCAACACCAGCCAGGCGGCGGCCGAGATCGAAAAGGAGAACCTCGGCCCGGGGGCCGATGCACTCGTCGATTTCGTCCGCCGGGCCCGTCGGGGAATCTGCCGCCATTCCCGAAAGGAAATTTCCGAGAGCTAACCGTTTCAAAGGGGGAAGGTTATGTATCGACTGGTCAGTCTGTCCGGGATGCTGGTCCTGATTCTCATCGCCTTTCTCTTCTCCAACAACAAGAAGAAGATCAGCTTCCGGGTCCTGGTGCTGGGGATCGCCCTCCAGGTCTTCTTCGCGATCATCATCCTTCCCAACAGCCCCCTCAATCTGCTGATCAAGTCCAGCTTCGGCGTCGAGACCGCCCCCGGGGAGGTCTTCTTCGCCACGATGAACGACGCCGTGATCAAGCTGCTGGGCTTCGCCGAGGAAGGCTCCGAGTTCATCTTCGGCAACCTGGTCCGCAACGATGTCCCGGTGATGGAGGTCGGACCGGAAGGGAGGCTGGTGGAGGTTCCGGGGAGGATGGCCCGGACCGGGGCCTACTTCGCCTTCAACGTCCTGCCCACCATCATCTTCTTCTCCTCGCTGATGGGGGTCCTCTACTACCTGGGGGTGATGCAGCAGATAGTGGCCTTCTTCTCCAAGATTATGGAGAAGTTTCTCGGGACCAGCGGGGCTGAGACCCTCTCCGCCTCGGCCAACATCTTCGTCGGCCAGACCGAGGCCCCCCTGGTGGTGAGGCCCTACGTCAACGATATGACGGTCTCCGAGCTGATGGTGGTGATGGTCGGGGGGTTCGCCACCGTGGCCGGGGGGGTGATGGCGGCCTACGTGGGGATGCTGAGGCACTACTTCCCGGATATCGCCGGGCACTTGATCTCGGCCAGCATTATGTCGGCTCCGGCCGGGGTCGTGATGGCCAAGCTGATGTACCCGGAGACCGAGGTCCCGAAGACGATGGGCGGGGTCCGGGTCAAGCTGCCCAAGACCAACGTCAACGTCATCGACGCCGCCGCCTCCGGGGCCGGGACCGGCCTGACCCTGGCCCTCAACGTCGGGGCGATGCTCCTGGCCTTCATTGCCCTGATCGCCGTGGCCAACTACCTGATCCAGCAGTTCGGGTTCCTCCTGGACTGGATCTTCGGGATAACCAGCAACCTGAGCCTGGACACCCTGCTCGGCTGGATCTTCGCCCCCCTGGCCTGGGTGATGGGGGTCCCCTGGTCGGACTGCGAGACGATCGGCCAGCTCCTGGGGCAGAAGACGGCGATCAACGAGTTCGTCGCCTACGCCAACCTGGCCCGTCTGCTCGAGTCGGGCGTCGAGCTTCACGAGCGGTCGGTGGTGATCGCCACCTACGCGCTCTGCGGATTCGCCAACTTCTCCTCGATCGCCATCCAGATCGGCGGGATCGGCGGGATCGCCCCCAAGCGCCGCCACGACCTGGCCCGGATCGGCTTCAAGGCGATGATCGGCGGCACCCTGGCCGCCTTTATGACCGGGACCATCGCCGGGATCTTTATGTGATCTCAATCCGCCGGGGAAAACCTGACGATTTCTCCGGAAAGACATCGGCGGTGACTGGGGCGGAGTCAGGATCGGGCGAAAAATCCGACCGGTCCGGCGCCGGAGAACGACCCGACCCGGGGGGTTCGTTTCCGGGGCCGGAGACAAGACAATGAAGTCCGATCGAGAACCTGATCTTTCCCTGGTCCTGATGTTTTATGACGAGGAAGAGAACGTGGTCCGGGTGGTCGGCGACCTGGTCTCCACCCTGGAAGGGGCCGGGTTCGATTTCAACCTGATCCTGGTCGATAACGGTTCCCGGGACCGGACCTCGCGGCTGATCGGGGATCTGACCGGGTCCGACCCCCGGCTGAAGAAGGTCACGGTGAAGGAAAACCTCGGACTGGGCTGGGGGGTGATCAGCGGGCTGTCGGCGGCGGAAGGCGTCTGGGTCGGTTATATGGCCGGGGACGGCCAGGTCGATCCGGCCGACGTGGTAAAACTGCTCAACCTGAGGGAAGAGAGGTACGACCTGATCAAGGTTCGGAGAAAACAGCGTCAGGATGGTTTTGTCCGGGCCTGGATCTCCAATGTTTACGTGATGCTGTTGTGCCTGGCTTTCGGACTGCCGTTTTACGATATCAACGCCACCCCCCGGATATTCCGGAAGAAATTGCTGGATAGGCTTCAGCTTAAATCCCGGGACTGGTTTCTCGACGCGGAACTTATGATAAAATCCCGGTTTCTCGGTCTCTCGGTGGCGGAAGTCCCGATCACCTTCCTGAAGAGGGAGGGTGGAAGTTCCAGTGTCACCCCGCGCACCATATTTGAGTTTCTGAAGAATATCGCCCGGTATCGTTTCGGGAAGGAGTTGAGGGAATGGAAGAAAGAAGCCCGATCAAGGTCGTGATCCTCTGCGGCGGACGGGGGACCCGTCTGGTCGAAGAGACCGAGTACCGCCCCAAGCCGATGGTCAGGATCGGCTCCCGTCCGATCCTGACCCACATAATGGATATTTATTCCGGTTGGGGGTTCAGGGATTTCATCCTCACCCTGGGGTTCAAGGGGGAGATGATCAAGGACTACTTCCTCAACTTCGACTACTACACCAACGACTTCACCATCGACCTGGGAGCGGGGAAGGTGATCACCCCCCACACCCGGCGCCACCCCGAATGGCGGATCACCCTGGCCGAGACCGGGGAGTCGACCCTGACCGGGGGCCGGATCAAGCGAATCGAGCCGCATATCGATCAAGATACCTTTATGGTAACTTACGGCGACGGGGTGGCGGATATCAATCTCGACCGTCTCCTCGCCCACCACCGGAAGATGGGGAGACTGGCCACGGTCACCGGGGTCCACCCGATGACCCGGTTCGGGGAGCTGGAGGTGGAAGACGGCCTGGTCCGGGAGTTCAGGGAAAAGCCCCAGGTCAAGACCGGGATGATCAACGGCGGGTTCTTTGTCTTCCAGCGGGGGGTCTTCGACTACCTGACCGACGACTGCTCCCTGGAGAAGGAGCCGCTGGAGAAGCTGGCCCGGGACGGCCAGCTGGCGATCTACCGCCACGAGGGCTTCTGGCACTGTATGGACACCTACCGGGATATGGAGAGCCTCAACCAACTCTGGTCCTCGGGCCGGGCCCCCTGGAAGAGATCGGGGAATGGGGAATAGGGGATAGTAAACAATGAATGAGAATTTCTGGAAGGATCGAAGGGTTTTCGTCACCGGCTGCACCGGTCTCCTCGGATCCTGGCTGACCGACGCCCTGGTCCGCCGGGGGGGCGACGTGGCCGGATTGATCCGGGACCTGGTTCCGCGGTCAAACTTGAACGGGCTGGGCTGCTGGGGGAAGATCAATATCGTCCGCGGGGAGGTGGAGGATTACCGCCTTCTGGAGCGGGCCCTCAACGAGTACGAGATCGACACCGTCTTCCACCTGGCGGCGCAGACCATTGTCAGGATCGCCAACCGGAATCCCCTCTCCACCTTCGAAGCCAATATCCGGGGGACCTGGAACCTCCTCGAGGCTTGCCGGAGGGTGGAGACGGTGAAGAGAATCGTGGTCGCTTCCAGCGATAAGGCCTACGGCTCCCACGAGAAACTCCCCTACGGCGAGGACGCCCCTCTCCAGGGCCGCCACCCCTACGACGTCTCCAAGAGCTGCGCCGACCTGATCGCCCGGGCCTACTTCGAAACCTACGATCTTCCGGTCTCCGTTACCCGCTGCGGCAACCTCTACGGCGGCGGGGACCTGAACTGGAACCGGATCATCCCGGGGACGATCCGCTCGGTCCATAACGGGGAGCCGCCGGTTATCCGGAGCGACGGGAAGTATATCCGGGATTATTTCTTTGTCCGGGACGCCGTCGAAGGCTATCTCCTTCAGGGGGAGAAGACCGCCGAACCCGGGGTGCGGGGGGAGGCCTTCAATTTCAGCGACGAGCGCCAGGCCGATGTGCTGGAACTGGTGACCTTGATCATCAGGTTGATGGGGCGGGAAGATATCGAGCCCCGGATTCTCGACCGGGTCAGGGGAGAGATCAAGCACCAGTACCTCGACTCGGCCAAGGCCCGCCGGGTCCTGGGCTGGAAGCCGCTCTTCACCCTGGAACAGGGGCTGGAAGAGACGATCGCCTGGTACCGGGAGTTCCTGCAGGGTCAACCCCCGCCGTCCGCCGGGACCGACCCGTCCTGAGCGTTCGATCAGGTCCGCCGCCTCCGATTGGTTCGACTCGTCCGATTACTTGGCGCCGGGGGGCTGATCCGCAATGGCGAAAACCGTGAAATCATTTTCCGGCATCCCGGTCCTGGTCACCGGGGCCGAAGGTTTTATCGGTTCCCACCTGGTCCGCCGTCTGGCGGCCGGGGGGGCCCGGATCGAGGGACTGGTCCGCCCGGGGGCCGACCTCTCCCGTTTATCCGGCCTGGAAGGCCGGATCGGGATCCGGCCCCTCGATATCCGGGAGGAAAAACCACTGGCCCGGCTGGCCGCCGGCTTCCGGCCCCGGCTGATCTTCCACCTGGCCGCCGTTACCGATCCTTCCCGATCCCGGGACGGGCTCGATCGTTGCCTGGAGGTCAACTTCACCGGAACCCTCAACCTGCTCCGGGCCCTGGAAAACCTCGATTATGACCGGCTGGTCGCGGTTGACACGGCCGAGATCTACGGCCGGAACCCCGCCCCCTTCCGGGAAGATATGCCCCCGGACCCGGTCTCTCCCTATTCCCTCTCCAAGGCGGCGGCCACCCTTCTCTGCCGGCACTGGGCGGCCGCCTGCGGTTGCCCGGTCACCGTTCTCCGCCTCTTCCTGGTTTACGGTCCCGGCCAGGGGAGGGAGCGTTTTCTCCCCCAGTTGATCGAGGCCGGGCTGGCCGGCCGGCCTTTCCGGATGACCGCCGGGGAACAGACCCGGGACTACACCTATATCGATGACGTTATCGAGGGTTTTCTCCGGGCCGCCCGCGGGGGGAAATCCGGGGAGGTATATAACCTGGGCGGCGGCGGGGAGATCTCCCTCCGCGGTCTGATCGGGGCCGTGGCCGCCGCGCTCCGGACCGAGATCGTCCTCGACGACAGGATACTGCCATACCGGGAAAATGAATTATTCCGGCTTGTCGGAAACCAGGAAAAAGCCCTCAGGGATCTGGGGTGGAAGGCCTCCACCGGCTTGACCGCGGGGCTGGAGAAGACGGTGAAATGGTTCCGGCGCCGGTTCGGGTAGCCGCCCTCCCCTCCGGCGGCCCGGCGGATTCTCTTCCGACTTCCCGGCCCGGCGGCATTGTTTCTTCTTTCCCTTGATTTTCCGGCGGCTTGATTTAGAATACCCCGCCCGGGCCGAAAACCGGGATAAATCTTCAGGAGCGCGCGACTTGGATAACCAAAATAACTATTTACCCGGAGTGACCGTGGTCACTCCGATCTACAATAACGCCCGGATGATCGGGGAATGCCTGGAGAGCCTCCTCCCTCAGGATTACCCGGATTACGAGGTGATCGTGGTCGACGACGGCTCGACCGACGACACCCCGGAAGTCGTCCGGCGTTACCCGGTGAAACTGATCACCAACCCCCACCTGGGGATCTCGGCCGCCCGCAACCGGGCGATCCGGGCCGCCCGGGGCGAGATCATCATCACGATGGACTCCGACCTCAAGGTGCCCGGCGACCTGATCCGCCGGATGGTGGAG
Organism: PVC group bacterium; assembly: GCA_003561965.1. Taxonomy (GTDB): domain Bacteria; phylum Auribacterota; class Erginobacteria; order Erginobacterales; family Erginobacteraceae; genus Erginobacter. Next base: position 5,137 of record PWXJ01000317.1, on the reverse strand, counting down.
CCGCTGGTGGAAGATCCGCGGCGGGGGGCGGTTATGGCCTGGTGGGATATCAGCAACCCGGAGAACCTGGTGGCGTCCCTGATCTTCCGGGGTTACGAGTATTTCGTCCGCAACCTCGTCGAGCCGGATTTTTTCTGGGGGTACTGTTTCGCGATCAAGAAGAAGATCTTCGACCAGGTCGGTTACTTCGACGAGACCCTGCCCCTGGTCGAGGACGTGGATTTCGCCTACCGGGTGGTCCGGGCCGGATACACGATCAAGATCCTGAAGGACGTCCGGGTCCAACACTATTTCCGCGACAGTGTCGTCAAGCACCTGCGGCGGCACTTCAAGACCGCCCGCCACAAGTTCCTCTATGTCTGCCGGGCGGGGAAATTCACCGATCACCGGGGGAGCCCCGGGGAATATTTCAAACTGGCGGTCCATCTCCTCACTCTCCTCTCGTTGCCGCTGCTTTTCCGGTACCCGGCGATCTTCCTCGCCCTGCTGGCCCTCTCCCTGCTCAGCCATCTCCGGATGACGGTCTGGTCGATGAAGAAAGGATTTAAATATATTTTAATGATGCCCTTCGAGTTTATCACCAAGATATCCTGGTCCCTGGGGGTAATCCAGGGGTTCTGGTGGCTGGTCCGGAAGTACCGGCCTTCGCCCCGGGATATGGGAGCCGGCTGATTAATGAGGATACCCAGGCCTTTACCCCCGATACCGAAAGACCTCTACCGGCTTTATTCGGACCTGGCCTTCTGGCAGCGCTGGCACGTCCGCCTCCGCTGGCGGCTCTGCCCCTTTCTGGTTATCGCCGGGCAGGTTCCCCGATCGGGAAGGATCGTTGATATCGGCTGCGGCCGGGGGATGCTGGCGAATTATCTCGCTCTGACCGGCCCCGGCCGCCGGGTGGTGGGGATCGACAAGCAGGAGACCCGGATCCGGGCGGCCCAGGCCACGGTCCGGGGGAGAACCAACATCGAATTCCGCTATCGGGACAGCCGGGACCTGGAAGTGTCGGAGTTCGATTGCGTGATTATGACCGATTTTCTCCATCACCTGAGCTACGGGGAACAGGAGGAACTTCTGCGCCATTGCCGGGAAATCGTCGCCCCGGGCGGTCTGCTTCTGATTGAAGACGTCGGGGACCGGCCCCGCTGGAAATGGTACGCTCACCTGGTCATCGACCGGGTTCTGAATTTCGGCCGGCGGCAGAACTTCCGCCGGCCCGGCGCCTGGAAGAGCTTCCTGCGGTCCCTGGGATTTTCCCTGACGGTCATCCCCGCCGATCGGGGTATTCCCCTGCCGGACATCCTGTTTGTCTGCGTCAAGAGTCCGGGGAGAGAGGCGAGAGCCCGGTCGATTGGCGGAAGGGCCGGAAGCGAGCGAAATGGACCGGAGGTCAGCCGCCGGAAAATTAATTAATTTTTTCCTTGATTCCCGCCCCTTCCGGTTGTAGATTAACCCGAAGTTGGGTTCCAACCCTTGAAAACGTCCGCTCTTCGAAGCGGCGAAAAGCAAAGGAGTGTTGTAGTGAAAAAAGTTGTTCTGGTCGCGGCCTCGGCCGTATTTGTTTTGGCCCTGCTCGGGGAATTCAACGTTTCCCGCGGCGAGTTCGGGGAGTTTCTCAAAGTGTATGAATTTATGCGGGGCCGGCCGGTGGATGCCGGGGGGATTACCTTCTTCCCCGACGACCCGGACCATTTTTACGAATCCTGGCGGAAGACCAGCCGGATCTGGAAGCGGCGGGTCAGCGACGGCGCGGTCGTCGATGAGATCTCGATCCCCTGGCCCAGCCATCCCAGCACCGGCGTCCACGGTTTAAGCTGGGGGCTGCTGGACCGCGGCCCCGGCGAGCCGCCGGAGGAAGTCTTCTGGATCAGCAACGCCTACTACAGCCCGACGATCGCCACTATGCGCCTGACCGGGGGGCGGCGGCCCTCGGGGAAGTTCAACGTCAGAAATTGCGGCGGGCTCCACTACTACGAGCCGGAGGATGAACTCTGGGTGGTCGACGCCCTCCGGAGCATTGTTTACCGTTACAGCCCCCCCGGGACCCTGATCGACGCCTTTGAGGTAAATTTTCCCTATTCCTCGCCCCACACCATCGGGATCGTCCGGATCGACGACCGGCTCTGGATCTCCAACTGGTATGAGACCGGGGAGAGGTCGGGGAGGAACTTCGTCAGCGAATTCTACCTGAACGGAACCCCGACCGGGAAGACGATCGAGATCACCAACCGGGTGGAACACGGGATAACCTTCGGCAGCAAGGCCGCCTTTCTCGACCTGGCTTTTGACGGCCAGTACCTCTGGGCCCTGACCTGCAATCCCTGCAAGGTGGTTCAGGTGGATATCGGTTACGGGACCGCGGATATTTCTCCGGTCATCGACTCCGGCGACTATACCGGGGACGGCACCTCGGAAATCGCCGTCTTCCGTCCCTCTTCCGGCTTGTGGGCGATCCGGGGAGTTACCCGGGCCTACTTCGGGAGAGAAGGCGATATCCCGGCTTCGGGTGATTTCAGCGGCGACGGGACCACCGATATCGCCGTCTTCCGTCCTTCCAGCGCCCTCTGGGCGGTGAGAGACGTGACCCGGGTCCACTATGGAAGAGAAGGCGATATCCCGGTTCCCGGAGACTATACCGGCGATGGAACGGTTGATGTCGCCATCTTCCGTCCCTCCACCGGCCTCTGGGCGGTCCGGGGCGGAGCCCGGACATTTTACGGCCGGGAAGGGGATATCCCCGTCCCCTTCTACCTTGACGGCCGGGGTTCCCCGAAGCGGATCGGGATCTTCCGTCCCTCCACCGGCCTCTGGGCCTCTCCGGGAATGCCCCGGGAGTTCTTCGGTCGGGCCGGCGATCAGCCGCTCCTCGGCAGTTTCGCCCCGGGCGCTTATTCCGCTTCGCCGGCGATTTTCCGTCCCTCCACCGCCCTCTGGGCTTTCCTGGGCGGCCCCCGGGTTTATTTCGGCCGGGAAGGGGATCAGCCGGTCCTGGGGAATTTCACCGGCTTTCTACCCGATGAGGTCGGGATCTTCCGGCCGGATAACGGATTCTGGGCGATCCGGGGCGTGACCCGGGCCTTTTTCGGTATAGAAGGCGATATCCCGGTCGCCGGGCTTTCGATCAACCCGTCCGTCGCCCTGGTACCTTAAGCCGCTTGGAAGGGAATTTCCCCGGGGCCGGGCGGGTCCGGACCGGGGAAGCGGGAGATCGGCCGGTCCCGGTGTTCCGGGGCCGGCCGATTGCCCTTGGCTTGAAGTTCGTTCCTCACCGGGCCCGGTGGCGTCTGATCGATATCCGGTAATCAACCGGGAGAGAGAATCCCCTATCCGCCGAGGAGGGGGATTTTTTTTGTCGGGGCTTTCGGCATTACCACCCCCGGGCCGGCGGTTGATCCCCCGGCCGGGGTTCGTCCCGGGGGTTCGATCCTTCCCGGCCCCGCCAAACGGCGGTAGAGGGACTCACAGATGAAAGCGGAAAGATTAGCCTACTCGGAACCCGAGGCCGGCGGCTACCTCCGGTACACAGAGTTCCGGCGGAGTCCCTTACAGCGGAATCGTCTGTCCTGCCTGGTGGACTCGCTCGAGCTTTTCTACCCGGAACCGGCCCGGGTGAGAATACTGGAGGTCGGCTGCGGCACCGGCAACGTCTGCCTCCCCCTGGCCGGCCTGGGCTACCGGGTCAGGGCGATAGATATCGACCCCGCTTCCATCGAGGCGGCGGAGGAGAAAAACATCTTCCCCAACCTCACCCTGGCGGTCCGGCCGATGGAGGAAGAGGATATCTCGGCTTTCGACGTCGTGATCCTGACCGAGGTTCTCGAGCATATCCCGGACGCGGATCGTTTTTTCACCGACCTGGCCGGCCGTCTTTCCCCGGGCGCGCTGCTGCTTTTGACCGTTCCCAACGGTTGGGGGATTTCGGAATTGTTTTTCCGGCCGGCCTACCGGCTGAAGAAACAAGGCCGGGGTTTCGCCCTGATCCGGCGCGTCCGGCGGATCCTCGGGGCCCGGGAGCTGACCACCGCCAACCCGGACACCCCCCACCTGCATTTTTTCACCCGGGACCGGCTGGCGGCCCTCTTCCGGAACAATCGGCTCCGCCTTCTCCGCTTCTACCGGATCTTTTTCCTCTGGACTCTTTTCGAGTCGCTCTTCTCCGCCCGCCGGTTGCCGGAATCGTGGGCCCGCCGGGATTTTTCCCTCTCCCAGAGGCTGCCGGAGGTGTTAAGCTCGACCTGGATCTTTCTGCTTCGGAAAGAGGGAACCGGGGAGGCCGGGGCGGCCCCCGGCCGTCTCTGAACCGATGCCGTCAGGAAAAAAAATCAAGCTGGCCCTCCGCCATCCGGCGGCCGCCCGGGATTGGCTCCGGATGAGAACCGGCGGTTTTTGGGCCCGGCGGGTATCATCCCGGCGGGATAGCGCGCCGCCGCCGCGGGTGGTCAGCGTGAACTTAACCGCCCGCTGTAACCTCCGCTGCCGGATGTGCGGACAGTGGCGGCGGCCGGATTCCAGTCGGGGCGAGGTCCTCCCCGCCGGGGTTCTGCTGGAGGCGTTTTCCGGGCTGCCTCCCGGGCGGGTGAAGATCTACCTCTGGGGCGGAGAGCCCCTGCTCTACCCCCACCTGGAGGAATTGCTCTCCGGGCTCCACCGGCAGGGGCACTACGTGGTCATCAACACCAACGGCGTGCTCCTGGAAAAATTCGCCCCCGCCCTGGTCTCTCACCGGGTGGGCGGGGTCGACGTCTCGGTGGACGGTCCCCCGGAGATCCACGACCGGATCCGGGGGATGGAGGGGACCTTCGCCGCCCTTTCGGCGGGCCTGGAACGTCTGCGGGAACTCGGCCGGACGGACCCGTCCGGTCGCCTCCTGGTCAAGTCGGTGACGGTGGTCTCCGAGGAGAACCAGGATTGCCTGGAGGAGACGGCCGCCGTCCTGGCCGGAAGCGGCCTCTATGACGCCCTGATCTTCAACCTGGGCTGGTTCACCGACGCCGCCCGGGGGGAGGCGACGGAAAAGATCTTCCGCGCCCGCCTGGATTGCGGTTCCACCACCTGGCAGTCCTACGTCGGGGCGTTGGGAAAAATCGACCCGGCCCGGGTGGCGGCTTTCGTCGAGAAAGCGGCGGCCGGCGGGCTGGTC
>PWXJ01000241.1 GCA_003561965.1 PVC group bacterium | reverse complement strand
GGCCGGTACATCAGCAACGTCAACTCGGTGGTGCTCCGGGTCAGGTTCGGCGACTTCTCGATGCTCTTCACCAGCCTGCTCGACAACGACGGGTTCGATAACCTGGCCCAGAACTTTCACCCGCGGGACTACCAGAGCACGGTCTATCTCGCGCCCCAGTTCGGCAAGGGCGGGAGGTTCTTCGACCCCATCCTCCCGATCCAGATGATCGACCCCGAAGTGGTGGTCTTCCAGTACACGGGAGGGGCTTTCGGGAGGGAGGACCGCCAGTTCCAGGCCGCCTGGGAGTTCTGCCAGGCCCAGGGGATCCCGGCCTACAACACCAACGAGGTGGGAGCGGTGATCATTTACTCCGACGGCGAGACCTACCGGATCGAGACCGGCCTCGAGGAGGCCGGGGAAGAGGCCGAATCGATCGTGGTCTCCGACGAGGTTGACGGGGGTATGTGATCCGGACCGCCGGCAAATCAGTTACGGACGGAAAACAGTGAAAAAAACCGCGCTGATGGGTTTGATTCTGGCGGCCGGGATCCTGGCTCTGACCGCTTCCGGACAGAACCGGATCAACGTCAACACCGCCGGGAGCGACGAACTCCAGACCCTGAACGGGGTCGGACCCCGGGTGGCGATGAAGTTCATCGCCGAACGGCAGACCCACGGTCCCTACCGCTCGCTGGAAGATCTCCAGCGGAGGGTGCTGGGGGTGGACGACCGGATGCTCGAGTCGCTCCGGCGACAGGGACTCTACGCCGCTCCCCCGGGCGGGAACTGAAGAATTAAATACTGGATTAATTTTACAATTCCGGTATGGTGTTAACCTCGCGCTGAAGAAAGTTCGAAACCGGCGCCGCGGTGGCGCCGGGAACTCAACCACCCCCTCAAGGGGGAGAACGAAAAGGAGGAAACACGCATGAAATCTTTGATCGCGTGCACGATGGCGGTACTCTTTGTCCTCGCCATCACCGTCCCTCTGATGGCCCAGGCGGAGATCAACGTCAACACCGCCAGCGCCTTTGAGCTGCAGCGGATCAAGGGGATCGGCCCCAAGACCGCCCAGGCCATCATCGAATACCGGAACGAGCACGGTCCGTTCAACTCCGTGCACGATGTCACCCGGGTCAAGGGCGTCGGCCCCAAGACCCTGGAGAGAATGGTCGATTCCGGCCTGGTCGCCCATCCGGTAGACGCTGAATAAGACTTTTCCGGCGCGCGGGCTTCCTCAGGGTGGCCCGCGCGCCGGGAAATCCAGTCTATTATTTCCGCCGTCAGAGCGGTCGCACGCCTGCCGGCCATAGCCATTTATCCCGGTCAGCGAGCCTCTACCAACGGAAGCGCTTATGAATCCTCAGCTATACTTCATCATCGGCGGGGCGGCGTTCGTGGTCTTTCTCCTGGTGGCCCTGGACCTGACCCGGATGATCCGGAAACAGGGCGGGGTCTGGGACGAGGCGGCCGCCGCCGCCGAACAGGAAGACGCTCCCCTGATGGAGGTTGGGAACGTCGATGACCGGGGCGAAGAGGGCTTCGCGCCCGCCCGGCGGACCCCGGACGGGAAACTGACCAAACTCGATCTCCCCCGGAAACCCGAGATCTTCGATCACATCCTGACCCACAACGACTGGGACGGGATCATCTCCGGGGCCCTCCTCAAGCACTTCTCCCCGCTGGCCCGGGTCGAGATCACCACCGTCCGGGGAGTCCAGTGGGCCCTGAAGAACCTGGCGAAGAACCCGGACAAACCCCACCGCCTCTTCATCACCGACGTCGGGATCTCCAGCGACAGCCTGGCCAACATCGAGGACGCCCTGATCGACCTCCAGAAGGCCGGGGTGAAGATCTACTGGTACGACCACCACCCCTGGTCCAACCTCTCGATCGAGACCGCCGAGCGGGACTGCGAGGACCTGATCGTCGACCCCCACTACCAGAACGCCGCCGACCTCGTCTTCGAGAGGATCGTCGGCACCGACGATCCCTACGCGGGACAGCTGATGCGGTTGATCCGCAACCGGCTCCAGCCCGACGAGGAAGAGTGGGGAAAGAAGTGGCGGCTCCTGATCCTCTCCACCCAGTCCGCTCCCTCGCCGGGAGACCTGGTCGACCTGATCAACAAGCTGGCCGGCGACAAGGAACTCTCGGTGGCCGACAAGTTCAAGATCAAGCGGATGGAGGAGGAGGAGAACATCTACAAGAAGTTCGCCGAGGGCAAGCACCGGGAGGAGACCACCCAGTCGGGGATGAGATTCCTGGTGGTCGACCTCCGGGTCTTCCGCGAAGAGTACGACGAAGAGGGCAACCTGAAACGCAAGTTCGCCCGGCACAACCCCCCGGCCTCGATCGGCTACGACATCGTCAATTACCACAACCCCGACTTCTACATTATGGTGCTGAAGAACGACCGGCTCAGCATCCGGGGCGGGAGGGAGAGGAAGTTCAAGGTCGACGCCCTCAAGGACGTGAGGTCGATCAAGGGCAACCCCTGCCGGATCGCCGGGCACAGCTACGCCGCCGGGGTTTACCTGACCGTGGGGATGGCGAGCAAGCTGAAGTATATCTTCAACTGGTCCCTCCCCCGGGAAGTGGAAGACTTCATCGAGGAAGTAAAAACCAGGCTCTGAGCCAGAGTCCCCCACCCCTGCCTAAAGCCCGTTAAACCGGCACCACCCCTTTTCCGCCCGGGATTGAATACTCCCGGGTCCGGTGAAGCGATACTCCGGGGTTTTAACGCGCTTTAGGCATTTTAGCGGAAAATGAAGCGGGCGATCATCATAGTTCTCGACAGCGCCGGGATCGGGGAGATGCCCGATGCCGCCGATTACGGCGACCGGGGCGCCAATACCCTGGGCAATATCGCCGCGGCGGTCAAGGGGTTCCGGCTCCCCAACCTGGCCCGGATGGGCCTGGGCAACATCGCCCCCCTGGAGGGTATCCCCCCCTCCCCCGCCCCTTCCGGGGCCTACGGAAAAGCGGCCGAACTCTCCCGGGGCAAGGACACCACCGTCGGCCACTGGGAGATCGCCGGGTTGGCTTCGGTCCGCCCCTTCCCGGTCTACCCGGGCGGGTTCCCGAAAACCCTGGTCAAGGCCTTCGAGAAGGCGATCGGAAGAAAGACGATCGGGAATATCGCCGCCTCCGGGACCGAGATCATCGAAAAACTCGGAGAGGAGCACCTGAAAACCGGGTTTCCGATCATCTACACCTCGGCCGACAGCGTCTTCCAGATCGCCGCCCACGAAGAGGTCATAGACCCCGAAGAACTCTACGTCTTCTGCCGGCAGGCCCGGGAACTGCTCCAGGGGGAGCACGGGGTGGCCCGGGTGATCGCCCGGCCCTTCTCCGGAAAACCCGGGTCCTTCGAGCGGACTTCCCGCCGGCACGATTTCTCCCTGGCCCCGCCCTCGGACACGGTCCTCGACCTGGTCGTCCGGCGGGGCCTGAAGACTTTCGGGGTGGGAAAGATCCACGATATCTTCTCCGGGAAGGGGGTCAGCGAGACGGTCTCGATCGAGAACAATATGGACGGGGTCGACCGGACCATCGAGGCGATGGGGCTGGACGGGTTCAGCCTGATCTTCAGCAACCTGGTCGATTTCGATATGAAGTACGGGCACCGCCGGGACCCCGCGGCCTACGCCCGGGCCCTGGAGGAGTTCGACGGCCGGGTCCCGGATATCCTCAAGGCCCGGAAACCGGAGGATATCATCTTCTTCACCGCCGACCACGGCTGCGACCCCACCTTCACCAGGCACACCGACCACACCCGGGAGTACATCCCCCTGCTGGTCAACGGGGACCCGGTGACTCCCGGGGTGGACCTGGGGACCCGGGAGAGCTTCGCCGATATCGGCCAGACCGTTAGCGAATACCTGGGCCTGGCCGAACTGGAATACGGCGAGAGCTTCCTGGACCGGATCACCAACCACTGACTTTTTTTGAACCACAGAACGCAGAGGACGCAAAGAACCGGGGTATTTGACCACAGAGCTCACAGAAGCCAGGGAAGCCAGGAATATCCCCCCTGTCCATCAGCAATAGAGGAGACGTGATTATGATTATTGACCGGAACAAGATTGCCGAAACCGTCGAATACCTGAACACCCGGACCGAGGTCAAGCCGGAGGTGGGGATCATCCTCGGGTCCGGGCTGGGCGACGTGGTGGATATGATCGAAGACACCGTCCGCATCCCCTGCGATGAGATCCCCCACTTCCCGGTCTCCTCGGTCAAGGGACACGGGGGCAATCTCACCTTCGGGACCTTCGCCGGGAAAGGGATCGTGGTCCAGGAGGGCCGGGTCCACTTCTACGAGGGGCTGGGGGCGGAGAAGATTATGTACCCGCTGTTCGCGATGAAGGCCCTGGGCGTGAAGACGATCATCAACACCAACGCCGCCGGGGGGATCGACCCGGCTTTCGAGGGCGGCGACCTGATGCTGGTCCGGGATCACATCAACTTTATGTTCACCAACCCCCTGACCGGCCCCAACGATCCCGAGGTCGGACCCCGGTTCCCCGACCTGGCCCGGGCCTACCACCCCGGGCTGAGGGAACTCGCCCGCCGGGGGGCGGAAGAACTGGGGATCGAACTGCGGGAGGGGGTCCTGATCGCCTTCTCCGGGCCCAGTTACGAGAGCCGGGCGGAGATCGCGATGTCCGCCCAGCTGGGGGCCCACGCGGTCGGAATGTCCACCGTCCCCGAGGCGATCGTCTCCAGTTACCTGAAACTGCGGTTCCTGGCCATCACCTTCATCTCCAACCTGGTCAGCCCCGACCGGACCGAGAAACTGACCCACCGGGAAGTGACCGAGGCGGCGGCGGCGGCCAGCAAGAAACTGGCCTCGCTGATCGGCTACGTCAT
>PWXJ01000188.1 GCA_003561965.1 PVC group bacterium | reverse complement strand
TAACCAGCTGGGCGAAGTACGCAGCCACCGCCAGCAGAAGAAAGCCCGGCCAGCGCCAGTCCTCCCTAACCAGCCGCAGGTAGATTAACAGCTGGCCGGCGGTCAGGATCGGGGTGAAGGAGAAGTTGTTGGCGAACTGGCTGAAGACGATCGAGGTGATCGAGAACGATCCCAGGAAGATGGTCCCCCAGGTCGGGGCCGTCCAGGGTCCCCAGAGACGGGCGGCGATGAAACCGGTCAGCCCGACCCCGAGCGCGAAAGCCCCGGCGAACCACCAGCGCATCGCGGTGAAGTCGTGGCCGGTGAAGAGCTTGATCGCCTGGCAGATCACGTTGTAGACGATGGTCATAGTCGAGGCCATATAGTACTGGGAGGAGCGGTGGATCTGCCAGACGACCGCGCCCAACCCTTCGGAGAGGTCGGGTACGGGGGCGGGGTGGAAAGCCCCCAGCCAGTCGTCGAACTGGTACTGGATCTCCGGCAGGCGGTACGCCCGGGGGAGAAAGGCGATGGCCGCGGCAAGAACCCCGACCAGGAGACAGGCCGCGAACGGGGAGCGGCAACCGGTCGAAGGAGGGGCCGCGTTTTCCCGTTCCGGGGACATAGTTCAGGTCTCCCTGGGAGCCCGGCCTTCCATCAGGATCAGCAGGTCGTAGCCCTCGATCTCCCGGCTCAGCCGGGCCGCTGGGTCCACTCTCCGAACTGCAGCCTCCAGTTCCTCCCGCCCGAAGCGGAAGTCGCCGGAACCGTTGCCCGGATTGCTCAGCAGGTGATTTATCCACCGCGGCAGCCGGGTGATCCGGTTCTCGACCTGCTCGAGGATGACCACCTTCCGGCGGGCGGCGGACCGCATCCGGTCCAGCAACTCCTCCGCCCCGGAGTAAAAGTGGTAGAGCGACTCCATCATCACCACGTAATCGCTGACCGGAAGTTCGATCTCCGGGGCACTTCCCCGGACCAGGAAGCCGCGGACGCTCCGGGGGGCCATCGCCAGGCTCAGGTCGACCCCGGTGTACCGGCAGCCGGATTCCCGGAGGTAATGGGTGTAGAGCCGGGCGTCGCCGCAGCAGAGGTCGAGGACCGAGGCCCCCGGCTCGATCAGGGAGGAGATCAGGCGGTAGCGGCCCTCGAAGTCCGGGTGGGTCCGGCCGTAGGTGTTGCGGTAGATCCCGCGGTGCCAATATATAGGGGAGCGCATTGTTTAGGTCTATAACCTCTAAAACAACCTGCTACTGTCAAAAGCCCCGGATCTTATGCCCTAATCCCCTAAACGCCTCGACAAACACCGGCCCGAGGACTTCGAATTCCCCCTCGCTCTCCACCTCCAGTTCCCAACTTTCCGTGGCGGACAGTGTAACCCGGAACAACTGGAAAGACCACCCGTAAGTCTGCTCGCCGGAGAAGATCTCCCCCCCCTCCCCGTCCCGGACCAGGACCCGGCAGGTACGGAGCGGGATGGGGATGACCCTCTCCATCACGTCGTCGGGGCCGGGAGGGACCAGGTCTGTGCGGAGGGCGAAGATCATAACCAGATCCTCTGGGGAAAAATCCGCCGGGAGGGCGGGCTCCAGTTTCCAGCGGCCGGGAGGGAGAAGAGCCCGGGGGGCCGGGCCGAGCAGTCCGGGACCGGTCTCCGGACGAACGACGGCGCCGGGTACGTCCGGCCGATCGGCGCGCCGCCAGGAGCCGGTATCCCGGACGGGCGGGACCGCCCGGGAGCGGAGCCGGGAGAGATCGGTGAAGCTTTGGGTCGGCATATCCCAGTAGATACCCGCCCGGTTCTCATACTCTCCGGGGTCGCCCGGCTGAAGGGCGGCGAACTCTTCCGGGTCGCCGATCAGGTAGCCTCTCTCGTAAAGCCGGAGGTTGAGAACCGGCATCAACATCGAGAAGACCTGCTCCGCCTCCCCGTGCCAGACCCGGAGCATAATGTCCCAGCGGCGGGAGATGTCGAAGACCCGGGGACGGGGATAGGCCGGATAGACCGGAACGGCGAAATAATCCCCGGCCCGCCGCAGCGACGGCAGGCTCAGTATATCCCGGGTATAGGTCCGGGCCTGCCGGTTGGCGCCGAAATCGTCCGGCATCCTCTCCAGAACCCGGGAACTCTGGAGGCAGTTCATAACCCCGATGAGCAGAAGGGCGGCGCCGGCCAGGAGCCACCGCCGGGCCGGCAGCCCGGAAAGAAAAGCTCCCAGGGGCGGGATAAAGAGGACGACGATGGTGGCGTAGTAATAAACCGGCATCTCCACGGTAGCCGGGATGACCGGAAACATCAGCAGGGCCACCGCCAGGAAATAGAGAACCGCCGGGAGCAGGGGAAGGAGGACGGCCCGCCAGGATTTTCGCCCCCCGAGCAGCAAAATCAATACGGCTGCCATCAGGCCGGACAGTCGAAACAGGAGGGGAAGTTTAACTCCCGCGCCCAGGTTCTGGGCCGCCATCTCCCGGAACCCGACCAGGGCAAAATCCCGGACCCGGATAAAGATTACCGCCGGCTCGGCCAGGAGCGGTTCCAGGCCTCCGGTCATCCAGTCCATCGGAGGAGGATAACCGACCACCCGGCCGGCCAGGGGAGGAAGAATGATAAAGAGGGAAAGCAGATAAATGGCCCACGAGATGATACCGACCGCCAGGACGGGTATAATCCGGCCTTTCAGGCGGCGGCGCTCCAGCCAGAGAAGAATCACGACCAGGGGCACAAAGTTCAGTCCGAACTCGTGGGTAAAGGACGCCGCGGTCAGGGCGATCCCGACCCGGACCAGGCAGAACCGCCCTCCCGGCAGCCGCCGGAGGCGGATCAACTCCCAGAAGATATAAACCAGCAGAAACGTCAGGAGGGCCATATTCGGCCGGATCGGATGGTGGGCGTCCAGCAGGGTCTGGGAGGTGATCAGCCAGAAAGAGGCGGCGACCAGCGCCGATGCCGGGGACTGGAACCACTCCCGAATCAGGAGATAAAGAAAGAGCCAGGTGAGAATGGTCAGAAGCAGGTTGACCGGTTCCCGGAGAGATGGAGCCCACAACGAGTAAAAAGGCTGATAGAACTTGGGGAGCAGAGCGTCGAAGAGCATTATAGGGTAACGCCCGTCAAACATTCCTCCCTGGGCCTCCCAGACCAGGGGTTTCTCCAGGTCGTACCGGTTGAACGAGGAGGTCAGGGGGCCGTCCCGCAGGCCGGCCTGGAGTCCGTAGTACCGCAGCCTCAGGGTCTCCGGCTGGATCCAGTCGACCGGATGGGCAAAAAAGAAGACGAAGAATACTGCCGCGGCCAGTAACGTGAACAGCCCGGCGGCCACCCGGGCCGGCTGACCGGCTGCGAGCGGCTCTCCCTTTTCTTTTGAACTATTCCGGTTCATCCCAGGAATAGAAGCCGCGATTAAAAGCTTAACTTCCTCAATCCGCTTGCGTATTATATCAGACTGCCGGTGATCTTAATATCCTCTTCGGATATGTCCAAGAAAATCCGCCATCCGAAAGGCCGATACCCTCCCCGGCGGAGGTTTATACCCGGGTGATAGAGTTTCTCAATATTATATTTTTGGCCGGGGGGATTTTCCTGGTATCGGTCTGTCTCGGGCGGGCGACCGGAAGAATAATCTCTCCACGGTGGAAAACCATCCTGGTCTTCGCGGTTTTTCCGGCCTTGCTTCTGGGGGGCGCGCTCCTGACGTCATCGCTTTCTCCCGACGGCACCAGGTTCCTGGCCGCCCCGGCCAACGCGGCCATCGTCGCGGCGGCGTATATCCTCATTGCCGGGGGCGCCCGGATGTTAACCCGTTGCCACCCCGGCTTAACCGGTTCGGACCGGAGACGGGAACCCGAAGCCCCGCCGGAACGACTATCCGCCCTGCCATTTTTCCTCGCCGGCGGCGCGGTCCTGACCCAGGCGGTCTGGCCGGCGGCCGATTGGAGCCGTTACGCCTTTGCCTCGCTCCTGGCCGCGTCGGCCCTGATTTCCCTGCCCCAACTGAAGCATTCCGGGAAATTCCGGTCTTTTCTCCTCGCCTGCCTGCCCTACCTGGCCTTCGGCGCCGTCTTCGTCATCTCCCCGGACACTCCGTCCGGCGACAGCCGCCTCTACCACGCCCCGGTCTTCGATTTCATCGCCCGGTCCTTCGCGGCCGGCCGCTTCCTCCCTCCCTGGCTGCCCCAGAGCGGCGGGATCCGGATCGGGATCTTCCATACCAACCTCTTCTTCGGCCTGCCCCAGAAGGCGGCTGGATACTTCATCTACTCACTCTTCCCCCTCCCCCTGGCGGCGGTTTTCAAGATCCAGCATCTGCTGGGCGTGCTCGTCTTCTCCCTCGGCTGGTGGCTGGTATTGAGAAGGATCACCGCCTGCCGGTGGGCGGCTTATTTCGGCGTTTTGATGGTCACCCTGGGGGGCAGCGGGATCACCTTTCACCAGGAACAGGCAACGGCAACGGCCTTTCTCCTCCCCTGGTTCACCCTGGCCCTGCTCAACACCCGCCGGTCTCCGGGCTGGCTGGCCGCGGCGGCGGCCATCTTCGGGTTGGGGTTGAGCCTCCATTATCCCCAGATCCAATCGATCAGCCTGGCCCTGGCCGGGCTGGCGCTGGCCGGGGCCGGGCTTTTCCGACCGGTAGTGACGATCCGGACGGGGAGAAAGTTCGTCATCCCCGGTCTCCTTCTGGCCTTGGCGGCTACCGCCCCGGCGCTATATCTCTGGCAACAATCGCCGAAGCTGGCCAGCGGCTTGCGGGGAATGGATATCGGGGAGCGTCCCCAAGAGTTAAATGACTACCTGCGCTTGCAGATGGGAGCTACGTCAGCCTCCCCTGTATACTTCCGGCAGTACTGGAGCCCAAGCTGGGAAAAAATCGGAGGTGAGATACCCCCGATCGACATCAGCGACCGCTGCGGGTTTTTTGTCGGC
>PWXJ01000170.1 GCA_003561965.1 PVC group bacterium | reverse complement strand
GGGACCTATACCCTGGCCGACCTGGATTGCCGGCCGGCCTTCTCCCTGGAGTATGTCCATCTCTCCGGGGACGACCCGGACAAGAGCAAGTACAGCGGCTGGGACCCGATTATGGCCCGCTGGCCGAAGTGGAGCGAGCTCTACATCTACAGCTTCCTGGCCGAAAACGTCGCCGGCAGCGGAGAACGCCACATAGCCTACTGGACGAACACGGAGATCTACCGGGCCCGGGTCACCCTCCAGCCGATCGAGAAGATGTCGGTGGACCTGGTCTACCAGTATCTCCGGGCTCCCCGGGCGACCGGTTCGGGGACGGGGAAGAACCGGGGCCAGAACCCCCAGGTCGTCCTCCGTTACAATTTCACCGACTGGCTCTCCGGCCATCTCTGGGGGGAGTACTTTATCCCCGGGAACTTCCACGACGGGGATGACGACGGTTTCTTCGCCCGCTGGGAGATGATGGCCAGGTTCTGACCGGGAAGATTCTATTTCAGTCACCACCGCCGCCCCGGTATCGGCCCCGGCTGTTGCCGGGGCGGCTTGATAGTCAAGGGTAATGGTTATGAATAAGATTGTTCTGATAACGGTCTCCCTGTTACTGATCGCGGCCCCGGCCCAAGTCGCGGCTGACGAACCGCCGCCCCCGATGCCCGGGAATTCCTCGGCGATCCTGGGGACCGAGGATTACTTCGCCGGGGCGTTGCCGCCCCCCGGGTTCCACTTTATCAACTACCTCGCCTACTATTATGCCGACGAACTCCGGGACGAGGATGGAGACAGGGCCCCGATGGACTTCAGGACCAACGTGGCGGCCAACGTCTTCCGGGGGATTTATGTCTCCGAAATCGAGGTCCTCGGCGCCAACCTCGGCTGGCACCTGGTGGTTCCCCTGGTTTACCAGGATATGGAGATCAAGGGGCTATTCGACGAATCCCGGGCCGGTATCGGCGATATCTACTTCTCGCCTTTCCTGCTCGGCTGGCATTGGGATATTCTCCACCTGGTGGCCGGCCTCGACATCATCGCCCCCACCGGCCAGTACAACCGGAGGCGGAATGTCAACATCGGCTCCAACCAGTGGACCTTCGAGCCGGCGGTCGCCGCCTCCCTGATCCTCCCCGAGGGGCTGACGGTCGACCTGAAGCTGATGTACGACTTCCATACCGAGAACCCCGATACCAAGGTCAGGACCGGCCAGCAGTTCCACCTCGACTACAATGTCGGCTACGCCGTTATCGACAACTTCCGTCTCGGGGTCGGCGGGTACTACCTGATCGGGGTCCAGGATGACAGGGTTGACGGGACCAGGGTTCCGGATTCCCGGCAGCAGGTTCTGGCGGCCGGTCCCTCCGCCCTTTACAGCTTCAACCCGGGGCTTCACCTGGTGGGGAAGGTCCAGTTCGAGACCCTGGTCGAGAACCGGCCCCGGGGGATCTTCAGCTGGCTGAAGCTGATCTACAGCTTTTAGGTACCGGCCGGGGTCAAAAAGGAGCAAGACCGGGGAAGGGAGCCCCCGCCCGGGGCTCTCTTCCCTTTTCTCTTGCCTTTTGTCCTTGACAGGGGATAAACGATTGCCTAGCATCCCCATCCTTTGTCAATCGCAATGTCCGGTTCCGAAAGTCCAGGGAACCGGATAAAACAACCTCATCATCTGAAAAGGAGGATGAATTGAAGACCAACGCTTTTTACGGTCGGGACTGGATCGACGCCGAGCTGGATTACAGCCGGGAGGAATGGCTGACCCTGATCGACGTCGCCCTGGAACTGAAGCGGCGCTACGCCCTGAACGAGGATATGACCCATCTGCTGCGGGGTAAGACCCTCTTCAGTATGTTCTTCAACCAGTCGCTGCGGACCCGCTCCACCTTCGCCGTCGGGATCCAGCAGCTGGGCGGGAACTACCTCGAGCTGGAACCGGGCAAGACCTACACCCCGGCCCGCAAGGGGTTCGACATCCCCTACAAGACCGAGCGGATCAAGGACGTCGCCGAGATGCTCGACCGGGTCGGGGAGGCGATCGCCATCCGGATGTACGGTCCCCCGGCCGGCTGGAACTACGGTTTCGCCAACGCCACGATGAAGGAGTTCGCCGAATACGCCGGTATCCCGATCCTGAATATGGAGTGCGACAAGTACCACCCCTGCCAGGCCCTGGCCGATATGCTCACGGTCAAGGAAAAGTTCGGCGGCTTCAAGGGCCTCAACCTGACGATGTCCTTCGCCTACTCCGGCTCGATCGAGAAGCCCCGGGCGGTGCCCCAGTCGGTGATCCTGGCCGCCACCCTGATGGGGATGAACGTCACCCTATCCCACCCGGAAGGATACGATCTCGACCCCGAGGTGATCAAGCAGTGCGAGAAGAACGCCAATGACCAGAAGGGGTCATTCCGCGTGATCAACGACTTCGACGAGGGCTTCAAGGGCGCCCACGTGGTTTACCCCAAGGCCTGGGGTGCCCACACCTGTTTCAACTACTTCGACCCGGAGACCGGGAAGAAGATCAAGGACCAGGATCACGAGGAAGCCACCCGGGTCAACGAACTGGCCAAGGGCTGGATGACCACCGAGCAGCAGATGTCGCTGGTCGACCAGCACGGGATTTATATGCACTGTCTCCCCGCCGACCGCGGGCAGGAAGTCACCGACGAGGTGATCGACGGTCCCCGCTCGGTGGTGATCGACGAGGCCGAAAACCGCCTCCACGCCCAGAAGGCGATTATGGCCCTGACGATGGGCGGCCGCTTGTAAGTCCGCGCCCGGACTCAGGCGGAACCGAGGCCGGGGCCCCGCCGGGCCCCGGTCTCTTGCTGTCCAAGGCTTTCCGTTCCAGGTGAGGGGCCGGTCTCTCGGTCCCGGGGCCCGCGAACCGGCATAATTTTCCGGGTGGCGGTCTCCCGGTTATCTGCTATTATGAAGACTATGAAGGGGAAAAAAAGAGCCCTGGTCACCGGGGGAGCCGGGTTTCTCGGCTCCCATCTCTGCCGTCACCTGCTGGAGCGGGGTTTCGGGGTGGTCTGTATGGACAACCTGATCACCGGTTCGGTGAGGAATATCGAACCCCTGGCCGGGAACGACGACTTCAAGTTCATCAAGCAGGACGTCACCGAGTATCTCTTCCTCCCCGACCCGATCGATTACATCTTCCACTTCGCCTCCCCGGCCAGCCCGATCGATTACCTGGAGTTTCCGATCCAGACGCTGAAGGTCGGATCCCTGGGGACGCACAAGACCCTCGGCCTGGCCAAGGCCAAGCGGGCCACCTTTATCCTCGCCTCCACCTCCGAGGTCTACGGCGACCCCCTGGTCCACCCCCAGAAGGAGGATTACTGGGGCAACGTCAACCCGATCGGGCCCCGGGGGGTTTACGACGAGGCCAAGCGTTTCGCCGAGGCCCTGACGATGGCCTACCACCGATTTCACGGGGTCGAGACCCGGATCGTCAGGATCTTCAACACCTACGGACCCCGGATGCGGGCCGGCGACGGCCGGGTGGTCCCGGCCTTCATCAACCAGGCCCTGACCGGCAGTCCCCTGACCGTCTTCGGCGACGGTTCCCAGACCCGGAGTTTCTGTTACGTCCGGGACCTGATCGAAGGGATCTACAGGCTGGCCCTCTCCCGGGAGACCGGTCCGGTGAATATCGGCAATCCCCGGGAGATGACGGTCCTGGAGTTCGCCGAATTGATCGTCCGGCTGACCGGCAGTTCCAGCCGGGTCGAGCACCGGCCGCTGCCGGTCGACGACCCCAAGATCCGCCAGCCCGATATCTCGAAGGCCCGGGCCGTCCTCGGCTGGGAGCCCCGGGTGGACCTGGAGACCGGCCTGGGGGATACCATTGAATATTTCCGGGGTCTCGCGGAAGCCGAATAACCATTTCCGACTGTCAAAGGAGGCAATAACAATGAACGGTATCGCCAGACAACTGATCGTCACCTTCCTGATCGTCCTCCTCCCGGTATCACTCTGTCCGGGGGGGGACGACGTGATCGTCATCCCGGAAGTTCTCGAGGAGGCGGAAACCCGGTCCGTCTACGAAAGTCTCGATCTCTTCATCCGGGTGATGGAACTGGTCAACGAGAAGTACGTCGACCAGGTCGAACGCCGGGACCTGATCGAGGGCGCCCTCCAGGGGATGCTCGGTTCGCTCGACGACTACAGCCAGTTTATGGCCCCGGATCTCTACCGGGAGATGCAGGTGGAGACCAGGGGTGAGTTCGGGGGGATCGGGATCGAGATCACCCTCCGGGAGGGGGTCCTGACCGTGATCAGCCCGATCGAGGGCACCCCGGCGATCCGGGCCGGGATCCTCCCCGGCGACCGGATCGTGGAGATCGAGGGAGAACCGACCAAGGGTATCACCATCTTCGAGGCGGTCAGGAAGCTCCGGGGAGAACCCGGAGACCCGGTTTCGATCAAGGTGATGCGGATCGGGGAAGCGGAACTGCTGGATTTCACCATCGTCCGGGATATCATCAGGATCGAGAGCGTCAAGGACATCCGGATGGTCAATGACGGGATCGGCTACATCAGGATCACCCAGTTCCAGGAGAAGACCCCGGGCGACTTCGACCGGGCGATGGAGCAATTACTGGAGGAGGGGATGGAGGCCCTGGTGGTCGATCTCCGCTGGAACCCGGGCGGGCTGCTCACCTCGGCGATCACCGTCGCCGACCGTTTCCTGAAAAAGGGCCAGCTGATCGTGGAGACCCGGGGCCGGGACGACCAGGTGGAGATGGCGGCCCGGGCCAGCGGTCGGGGACCCTATCCCCGGGTACCCCTGGCGGTTCTGATCAACGAGGGGAGCGCCAGCGGTTCGGAGATCGTGGCCGGGGCGCTGAGGGACAATTACCGGGCGGTCCTGGTCGGATCGAAGACCTTCGGCAAGGGCTCGGTCCAGAGCGTCCTCCCGCTCCCCGACGACTCGGGGCTCCG
>PWXJ01000013.1 GCA_003561965.1 PVC group bacterium | reverse complement strand
CGACCCCGGAGGGCTACAAGACCCCGTCCCCGACCGCCACTCCCGTCCCGACCGCTTCCCCGCCGCCGACGGCGAGCCCGACCCTGACTCCGGACCCACCCCCGCCCCCGACGGCGTCCCCCACCCCCTCCCCCATCCCCCGCCCGGGGCTGCCCTGGATCCACGACTACAGCGGCGACGGGACCTCGGATATCGGGATCTTCCGGCCCGCGACCGGGCTCTGGGCAATCCGGGGAGTAACCCGGGTGAATTACGGTTACTCCGAAGACTACCCGGCACCCGGAGATTACACCGGGGACGGAACCACCGAGATCGCGGTCTTCCGGCCTTCGACGGGACTCTGGGCGATCCACGACCTGACCAAGTTCACTTTCGGGCTCTCCGGCGACCTGCCGGTCTCCGGCGACTATACCGGGGACGGCACCACCGAAGTGGCGATCTACCGGCCCTCAACCGGACTCTGGGCGATCCGGGGGCTGACCCGGATAAACTACGGCTCTCTGGCCGACCTGCCGGTCCCGGGCTATTACTCCGGGCGGGAAAAGCGGGAGATAGCGATCTTCCGTCCTTCGATGGGGCTCTGGGCGGTCCGGGGGGTGACCCGGGCCAACTTCGGCCGGTTCGGGGATCTTCCCATTCCCGGCGACTACGACGACTCCGGGATCTGGCGGCCGGCCATCTTCCGGCCCGCGACCGGCCTCTGGGCGGTCCGGGGGGTGACCCGGGCCAATTACGGGGTTTCCACCGACCAACCGGTACCCGGGGATTATCCGGGGGCGGGCAGGGACAGGATCGCCATCTTCCGGGACTCGACCGGCCTCTGGGCGGTCCGGGGGGTGACCCGGGTTTTCTTCGGAAGGTTCGACGACATCCCGGTCTCCCGCTGACCGGCCCCGGGAACTCCGCTTCGCCATCCGGTTTTCCCCGTTTCCTCACCGCCCGTTTACGGTGTATGATCGGGGGTATGAAAAGAGCCGACCTGCTGTTCTCCCTCTTTCTCCTGGCCGGGGCGGTCCTGCTCTACGCGCCCTCCCTGGGGAGCGGGTTCGTCTTCGACGACTAGTACGTGATCGCCGGCGACCCCACGCTCCGCTCGCCGGGAAACATCCCCGGTTACTTCCTCCGACCATCCTTCTCCTTCTACCGGCCGCTCCGCTCGCTCTCCTATCACTTCGACTACCGTTACTGGGGGCTCAACCCTTTCGGCTACCGCCTGACCTCGATCCTTCTCCACGCCCTCTGCGTCCTGGCCCTCTTCCAGCTGCTGAAAACCCTCGGGACGGGGTTCCGGGTCCGGGCGGGGGCGGCGCTGATCTTCCTCCTCCACCCGGCAGCTATCGAGCCGGTGGTCTATCTCAGCTCCCGGGCCGAGCTGCTGGGGACCCTCTCCGGGCTCCTCTTCCTCCTGGCCGGGGCCCGTTTCGTCCGTTCCGGGGGCGGGGGTAAGTGTTTCTTGTCCCTGGCCTTCCTCGGGGCGGCCTTCCTCTCCAAGGAGAGCTTCCTCGTCCTCCCCCTGCTCCTGCCGGTTGTAACCACCGGACTGGAGAAATCCGGGCGTTACCGGCGGCGGGGGATCACCGCCGCCGCCTTCCTGGCGGCCGGGGCCTTCGCCGTCTTCCGCTTCTTTCTCCTGCCGATCCCGGCCGGGCCCGACCGCCTGGGGCGGCTGCTCGCCTACCCCCAGATCCTGATCAAGGCCCCGGAGGTCTTCCTCACCTACCTGAGGCTGCTCCTGCTCCCGGTCGGGCTCTCCCCCCACCACCCGCTGGCCTCCGCCCCCCTCCCCTCCCCGGCCCGGCTGGCGGTCCAGCTGGCGGCGGGGGCCGGGGCGGTGCTCCTCCTGCTTTCCTTCCGGAAGCGGGGACAGCGCGGCTTTCCCGGGGCGGCCTGGTTTTTGATCGCCCTCCTGCCGGTCTCCAACCTCTACCCCCTGAGCCGGATCATCGCCGAGAAGTACCTCTACTTCCCGCTGGCCGGGGCGGCCTGGCTGGCGGCGGAGTTATTGCTCGGGCCGGACCGGAAGGGGGCCAGGTTCCGGGCCGCTCTCTTCGGGGCGGCGCTGCTCTTCTTCCTCGCCCTCAACCTCGGCCGGCAGCCGGTCTGGAGGAGCAATTACACCCTCTGGAAGGAGACGGCGGCCCGTTCCGCCCCCGACCCCCTGATCCTCTTCAACTGGGGGCTCGCCCGGGTCCGGGCCGGGGACCCGGCCGGGGGGCTGGAGGAACTGGAGCGGGCGGAGGCGATGCTCCCGGGCCAGCCGATCTTCCGGGAGAAGATCGCCGACGTCCAGGGGATGCTGGGCCGGCACCGGGAGGCCCTGGAGATCTACCGGGAACTGCTGGAGGCCGCCCCCGCCTCCCCCCAGCTCCTGCTCAAGGCCGGTTTCACCTACGAATCCCTGGGGCAGGACGAGGAGGCCGAGAAGCTCTACGGCGAGGCCCTGGCCCGGGCCGGGGCCGAGGGACCGGGCCGGGAGGCCCGGGTCGCCTCCGTCTACCGGGAACTGGCGGCGCTGAAGACGGCCCGGGGGGATTTCGGCCGGGCGGCCGAGTTTCTCGAGGCGGCCCTGACCCTCTTCCCCGGCGACCGGAACGACCGGAGGAACCTCGCCCTGCTCTACCAGAGGGCCGGGCGGCCGGATAAAGCCCGGGAGATCTCCGCTCATTTGCCGGAGGAGCGGACGGAAGAGCACCTGGCCCTCTTCCG
Organism: PVC group bacterium; assembly: GCA_003561965.1. GTDB lineage: Bacteria > Auribacterota > Erginobacteria > Erginobacterales > Erginobacteraceae > Erginobacter. The sequence continues at coordinate 2,271 of PWXJ01000013.1, read as the reverse complement.
GAGGGCGCGAGAGGCCGAAGAGGAAGGGCAGCTCCAGAAAGCCGCCCGGCTCTACTACCGGGCGCTGGAACTCGAGCCGGCCTTCGCCCCCGCCTACTTCGAGCTGGGCGGACTGCTGGCCGCCCGCGAGGAGTACGAGGCCGCCGAACAGCTGTTCCGGGCCGGCCTGGAACTGGAGGGGGACGACTTCCGCCACCACACAAACCTGGGCACCATCCTCCAGCTGCGGGGCAAGTATACCGAGGCGGCCCGGGCCTACCGGCGGTCGCTGGAGCTGGAGGAGAGCTTCGTCGCCCGCTACAACCTGGGGTTCCTCTACCTCAACCGCCTCTCCGACCCGGCCAGGGCCCGGCCCCACCTGGAAGCCGCCCTCGAACTGGCCGAAGAACCCGAACAAAAACAACGCCTCACCGACGCCCTGGAAGAGATCGCTTCGCCGCGCGGGCAATGACCTTATTCGGGGAGGCAATCTATATGATATCCTCGTCAACACCTGAAAATCCCGCCCCCCCACGGGGGCGGGGGATGATTTTGCTGTTGTTTTTCACTCCCGCCGATTATATTTGATCTATGATCGTCTGGCAGGTAATCGCGCTCTGGCTGGCCTCGACGGTGGTCGGGGCGGCGGCCTTCCCGCTGCTCTTCTCCCTCTTCGGCCGGCTCAAGGACCGGGGGTGGGCCGTCTCCCGGATGATCGGGCTGGTCCTGATCACCTTCCTCTCCTGGATCCTCTCCCACCTGCGGATCCTTCCCTTCGGGACCGTCTCGCTGGTCCTTTCCCTGCTGGTCCTGGCCGCCCTCTCCGGGCGGGCGGCGGTTAAACACCGCGAAGAGCTGCTCTCCTTCCTCCGGGAGAAGAAAGGCCTGATTTTGACCGTGGAAACGGCCCTGATCGTCTCCCTGGTCCTCTTCCTCCTCTTTGTCGCCCTGATCCCCAACATCACCCCGGCCACCGAGCGGTTTATGGATTACGCCCTGATCAACGGGATCGAGCAGACCGATTACTTCCCCCCGCTCGACCCCTGGATGTCGGGGAAGACGATGAACTATTACTACTACGGGTTCATCATCGTCTCCGGACTGCGGAGGCTGACCCCCTTCATCCCCCTGCCGGTCTTCTTCAACCTGGCGATCGCCTGGCTCTACGCGCAGCTGGTGCTGGCCGGTGTCGGGATCGGCTACAACCTGACCGGGAAGAAGGTTTACGGGCTGGTCGCCGCGGCGGCGATTATGCTGACCGGGAACCTCGACGGGATGATCCAGGTCTTCGAGAAGGGCTACACCAACTTCGCTTTCTTCCACAGCGCCCGGGCGATGGTCCAGACCGGGCCGGGCGACCGGATTCTCGACTACCCGATCAACGAGTTTCCCGCCTTCAGCCTGGCCTACGGCGACCTCCACCCCTACGTCATCACCTACCCGGTCAACCTCTCGATCCTCAACCTGCTGCTCCACCTGGCCCTGGCCTCCGGGGCCGGCTGGGCGGCCCTGGGCAAGACCCGTTGGGAGAGGATCGGCGCGCTGCTGGTCCTGGCGATCGCCATCGGCTGCCTCTTCGGGGCCCACACCTGGGACTACCCGGTTTACCTGGGGATCGCCGGGGCGATCTTCCTCTTCCTGATCTGGAAACACCGGCCGGGGGAAGACTCGGGGAGCGAGAGAGCCCTGGCCGCCCTGAAGGCCGTCTCCCCGGCGGCGGCCCTGGCGGCGCTGAGTTTCATCTTCTACCTCCCCTTCAACTACCCCTTCCTCCGGGAGCAGGCCGGCGAGGACCGGGGCGGGCTGGGGACGGTGTCGCTCCGGACGCCGACCGGGCTGTTCTTCATCGCGATGGGGATCTTCGTCTTCTTTCTCATCCTCTACCTGGCGGCCCACCTGGGGAAGGCCGATCTCAAGTCCCCGGGAAAGCAGGCACGGAGGATGTTCTTCCTCCTGGCGCTGGGCGGTCTGCTGATCCTGATCTTCGAATATTCGGGCTCGGCTCTCGACCAGACCTTCGTCCTGGCGGGGGTCCTCGCCCTGGGGGCGCTCGGCCTGCTCCTCTTCGGGCCGCTGGAGCGGGAGGAAGGCTTTGTCCTGATCGTCTCCCTGGCCGCCCTGGCCCTGGTGATATTCTGCGAATTCTTCTTCCTGGCCGACCACTACCAGGGGGGCGGCTACGAACGGATGAACACGATGTTCAAGTTCTACACCAACGCCTGGCTCCTGCTGGGGACGGCGGCGGTTTACTCGATCGCCTACCTCAACCGGATCCTGAAGGACGCCCCCGGG
>PWXJ01000223.1 GCA_003561965.1 PVC group bacterium | reverse complement strand
GCGTCCTTGGCCATACTCTAACCTCCTTCTGGTTGAATTTCCCCCTGACGGGAGACAGTTAAATAGCTTTCTTATCAGAGTATATTTCTAACCCGTTTTTAATTTCCGGTCAATAAAAAAATCTCCCTCCCGGCGAGTTCAGTATACCGCGGCCCCGGACGCCTTGAAGCTGGCCGTGACCGGGGAGCCGAGGTGGAGGCCGAGCTTCCGGTAGGAGACGGCGGTGATCTCGGCGGTCAGAACCACCCCGATATCGATCTCCACCGCCACCCGGCCCGCCCGTTCCCCGATTCCGGTGACCCGGCCGGGGAAGGCATTCCGGAGGCTCGATTCCAGGAGCTCCCGGGAGAGGACAATCTCCCCCGGGGGGACCAGGAGCCGCCCCGGTCCCTCCGCCGCCTCGCCGGCCGCCACCGCCTCCAGTCCCGGCCCGAAGCGGAAGACCGTCTCCCCGGCGACCCGCTCGACCCGACCGGGGAAGAAGTTCTCCAGGGTCCCCGGGACGATCCTCCCCTCGACCAGGCTCAAGACCCGCTCCCCGACCCGGAAGGCCTGTTTCAGGCCGTGGGTGGCCCAGACCACCGCCGGCCCCCGCTCCCGGCGGAACTTCTTCACCGCGCCCTCGATCGTCTCCAGGGACTGGCGGTCGACGTTGGCGGTCGGCTCGTCGAGGAGCAGGACCTCCGGCTCCACTACCAGCCCCCGGGCCAGGGCGGCCTTCTGCCGCTCTCCGCCCGAAAGCGAGGAGTGCGGGCGGTCAAGGAAGGCGGCGATCCCCAGCTCGGCAGCCGACCGCTCCACCGTCTCCCGGATCTCCCCCCGGGGACGCCCCCGGATCTTCAGCCCGGCGGCGATATTCTCCCGGACCGTCCCCCGGAAGAAGTAGGGGTTCTGCTCGACCATCGTGATCGACCGCCGGACCCCGGTCAGGCCGGGGCCGGCCCGGGATACCGGCTTTCCCCGGAAATAGTATTCCCCCCGGCGGGTAAAGAGCAAAAGCCCGAGGACGCCCAGCAGTGTGGTCTTCCCCGAGCCGTTGGGCCCGGTCAGGGCGAGGATCTCCCCGGGATGGAGGTCGAAGCGTTCGGCCCGGAGGACGAAGCCGCCGGGGTAGGCGAGCTCTAAGCCGGCGAGCGAGATGACCGGGCCGTTCATCGGGTCCTCCCCTGCCAGAACTGGAGGATCAGGTTGACCCCGAGGGCGACCGCCAGCAGGACCAGCCCCAGGGCCAGCCCGAGGGCGAACTCCCCCTTGGCGGTCTCGAAGGCGATCGCGGTCGGGATGTTCCGGGTGAAGCCCTGGATGTTCCCCCCCAGCATCGTCGAGACCCCGATCTCGGCGAAGATCCTCCCGAAGCCGGCCACCACCGCCGCCAGGACGGCGAACCGGGCCTCGCTTAAGATCATCCGGTTCTTCTGCCGGGGGGAGGCCCCCAGGGCCAGGGCGGCCCGGCCGGCCCGCCGGCTCACCCCGGAGACCGCGGCCAGGGAGAGGGCGGCGACGATCGGCAGGGCGAGGACAAACTGCCCGATCATCATCGCGTATGGGGTGTAGAGCAGGCGCCAGGGACCGAGCAGGCCACGCCGGGAGAGAAAAGAGTAGCCGAGCAGCCCCACCACCACGGTGGGGAGCCCCATCAGGGTGTTGAGAACCGTGACCGCCAGCCGCTTCCCGGGAAAGGAACCCAGGGCCAGCCCCAGGCCGAGCGGGACCCCGGCCAGGGCGGCGAAGAAGAGCGCGGTCAGCGAGACCGTAAGCGAGACCGAGACGATCCGGAGCAGCTCCGGATCAAAACCAACCAGAAGCCGGAAAGCTCCGATCATTCCCTCAATTACAAAATCCATCACACACCAAACTCGTACCTCGTACTCATACTCGTACTCGAAAGTGACTGCCGGGGCTCGAGTACGAATACGAGTAGGAGCACGATTTTTATTTCCCCGCCGCCGGGATAAAGAGCGGCTCGCCCCCGATCTTGAACTCCCCGATCATCTTCTGCCCCTCGACCGAGGTCAGCCAGGCGATCAGGGCCATCGCCCCCCGGTAGTTGATCCCCGGGTAACGTTCGGGGTTGACCGCGATCACCCCGTAGGGGTTGAAGAGCCTTCCGTCCCCCTCGACCAGGACCTCGAGGTCGAGCTTCTCCTTCATCGCCAGCCAGGTCCCCCGGTCGGCCAGGCAGTAGGCTTCCTTCTCGTCGGCCATCAGCAGGGCGGCCGACATCCCCTGCCCGATCGAGAGATACCACCCCCCTTCCGGGGCCCGGTATTCGATCTCCCGCTCCTTCCCGGCCGGGGAGAGGAGTTTCTTCACCTCGACCAGGTCCACCCCGGAGTCCCGCCAGAGCTCCTGCTCCTTGTTATGAGTGCCGGAGTTGTCGCCCCGGGAGACGAAGCCGGCGGGCTTCCCGGCGATCGCGGCCAGGGCGGCGGCGGCGTCCTCCTTTCCCCGGACCCCGGCCGGGTCGGACTTCGGCCCGACGATGATGAAGTCGTTGTACATCACGCTGCGGCGGTTGACCCCGAAGCCGGACTCGACAAAGGCCTCCTCCAGGGCGGGGGCGTGGACCAGGACCAGGTCGGCGTCCCCGTTCTCCCCAATCTTCAGGGCCGCCCCCGTCCCCACCGAGATCACGTCCACCTTCAACCCGGTCTCCTTCTCGAAGGGGGGAAGGATCGCCCCGAGCAGGCCCGAGTTCTCGGTGCTGGTGGTGGTGGCCAGACGGAGTCGTCCCCCGGCACTGGCCGGCGAGGCGGCAAGCAAGAGGACAATCGCGATAAGTACTCTTCTGCGCATAACCATCTCCTCCTGTTCGAGAGTTCTTCGACCGCCCGCCCCGCTCCCCCGGCAACAAAAATTCCGGCCCCTCCCCGCGGGGAAGGGCCGGACGGAAGTACAATCCTGCAGCCCGTCATCTCCTTTCCAACCGCGGGAGGCGCGGCCGTTTCCCGCCGCACCCTATCGCTCCGCCCGCCTGCCCGGTGAAGGTTTAGCGGTACGGAGTCGGAGAGACTGGATAACTTCTACCATCCCGGGCACGACCGGGGCAAGCTTTATTCCCTTCCCGTCCGGGTTTGATCAAAACGGCTTAACCTTATCCCGTAGATCCTGTTATCCTGTCAAAAATTCATCCGGTTCATTCGGTCACCGGTCTCGAAGGGAAAATACGCTTATGTCGATCATCAAAGTCGGGGAAGTGGCTTACTACCACGAACTCCACGGGGATGGACCGCCCCTGGTCCTGATCCCCGGCTGGGGGGCCGACCACCTGACCTGGCGGGAGGTCGCTCCCCGCCTGGCCGAAGCAATCGAGGAGTTTTCGGGTTAGTGTCCCGCCGGACGGCAATCAAGGCTGTTCTGCTTTCCCTGGGGGTGCTGCTCTCCCCGGCCGGTACCGCCCGCGGACAGGAGGGGTTCTTCCGCTGGTTCCAGCCCTTCACCGGGGAGCGGGAGATCTCGGTTGAGGCCGGGGGGGAATACGCCTCCCGGGGCGAAGTCCGGAAGCAGGAGACCGGTTACGAGGAGACCCGGGGAGTGTTCTCGCTCCTGGTCCCCCTGGCCGCCGGGCCGGAGAGCGAATGGGCGGCGACCGCCCGGACCTCGCTCCGCTCGATCCGGACCGGGGCGATCCTCCCCGACACCGGGGAAAGCTTCCCCCCCGAACTCTGGGATCTGAGCCTGGGAGCCGTCCACCGACGCCGGCTGGATAACCACTGGATCGTAGGCGGCAACCTGACCCTGGCCTCCCCTTCCGACCGGCCTTTCTCCGGGTGGGACCAGACCTCGGTCAACTTCAACGGCTTTCTCCAGGTCCCCTCCGGCCGGAGCAACGCCTGGCTCTTCTTCCTCAACTACGCCTCCAACCGGGAGTTCGCCCCCCACGTCCCGATCCCGGGGGCCGCCTACCTCTACGCCCCCTCCCGGGACTTCAGCGCCCTGCTCGGGGCTCCGCTCCTCTTCGTCAACTGGCGACCGGCCGGACGGCTGAACCTCCGCGGGTTCTACTTCCCGATCCACACGGTCTTTCTCGGCGGGGAGTATGAATTGGGGGGCGGCTGGAAGCTCTTCTCTTCCTACCGCTGGGAGAACGACCGCTACTACCGCTACGGACGGGAGAAAAGGGAACAGAGGCTCTTCTGGTACGAGCAGCGGCTGGAGACGGGGATCGCCTGGTCCACCGGGTCCGGAATCGAACTGGCCCTCTCGGGGGGATACGCCTGGGACCGCTTCTTCTTCGAAGGAAAGAACTACGGCGACGACCGTACGGACAACCGCCTCGATATCTCCGACGGCCCCTTCCTCACCGCCCGCTTCCGGGCAAGATTTTAGAGGAAGACCGCGCGGGGCAGGGGCTTGATGAACTGCTGGCGGAGGCTGTAGGTGTAGGCCCCCTGGCGGGGAATCAGGAGGAAGTCTCCGGGGAGGATTTCCCTGCCGTGGCAGGAGTAACCCCAGACGTCGTGGGGGGTGCAGAGCGAACCGAGGACCCGGCAGGGGAACTCGGACAGTCCCGGCCGGGTGAGGTTGATCACCGGGAAATAGTCGGTCTCGTAACGCTCCCAGCCGACGGCGTTGGTTCCCCCGTCGGTGATCACCAGGTCCGGGGCTTTCCGGTCCTCGACCCGGAGGAGGATCTGCATCGCCGGGTGGCAGATCCACCGCCCCGGCTCCAGGCAGAGGCGGGCCGCGGTCCGGGAGAGGATCTCCTTCCGGAAGACTTCGCCGATCCGTTCGGCGAAGACGGCGATCGGAACCGCCGGGCGGTGGAAGTGGACCAGGGGATCGCGGTCCCGGTTGTCGGGGTTGACCCGGCCGCCGTCGGGGCGGTGAAGCCATTCCCCCTCCTCCGGCCAGAAGCCGCCCCCGATATCGACGAACTCGACCGCCTCGAGGAATCTTCCCTCCATCCCGGCCAGGACCCGGCCGAGCTTCTCCAGGCAGGCGACGTGATTGCCCGGTTCGAGGTTCCAGCTGGAGTGGAACTGGCAGCCCCGCAACCGGATGCCGGGATAGGCTTCGGCGGCTTTCCAGAAACCGGCCAGGCCGGAGAAGGGGATGCCGAACTTGGCCCAGAGAGCCCGCTCGTCAGTGGTCAGGCGGACCCCGGCCCGGACCGGGGGGCCGGAGGAGACGGCCCGGTGCAACCGCTCCAGTTCCCCGAAACTGTCGAGGAGAACCGTGACCCTATCCCGGCGGGCGGCGGCCAGGGAGAGCTCGCTCTCGGTCTTCCCCGGGCCGCTGAAGACGATCTCTTCCGCTCCCGCCTCCAGGGCCAGCTTCAACTCCTCACCCGAGGAGACGTCAAGCCCCAGCCCCGCCCCGGCCAGGGTCCGGGCGACCTCGGGGTGGTTGTTGCTCTTGACCGCGTAGAAGACCCCCACCCCGGGGGAGACCGCGGCAAAAGTTTCCCGGAACTCCCGGGCCCTCCGCCGGAGGACCTCCGGTTCGAAGACGTAGAGCGGGCTGCCGGCGGCCGCGGCGGCCGAGAGATAAACATTTCTCCGGACGAGAACATCTTTCACCAGGCCGCGCAGGGACTCCGGCGGCATTGGGGCGGCGGGACTATCTTTCATAGTTCATCCTCAAATTTCAGCCGGAGTTTCCCGGCCAGTTCCCGGCATTCGTTCTCCAGGTCTCCGGTCCGGGGGAGGAAGACGGCGTGGCCGAGCCTCCGGGAGGCGTAGTCGTCGGGGGGCATCGCCACCCGGTCACCGGACCGGGCGGTGAGGACGCACTCCCGGACCCGGGGGTCGGCGAGGATCCCGGCGGCGTCGATCTCGCGGATCGTCCCCCCCCGGGGGGCGAGGAGGTGGAGACCGGCCAGCGGCTCCCATTGTCCCAATGGGGGTGGAGCCTGTTCCCGGCCGACGGCGAAGTCCAGCGCGTACCCGAGGATCTCGAAGCCCCCGCCGTGCCGGGACAGGGCGACCAGGCAGTCGCCCCCGGGGCGGGGGGTCAGTTCGATCATCTTCGCCTCCCCCCCGGCGGCGATGAAGTCGAGCATACATATCGCACGCTCGATATCCAGGGCCCGGGCTGCCTCCTCCAGCTGGCGGAGGAAACTATCTTGATCGAGCCCGGCGGGAAGCTCCGGCGCCAGTCGGTAGGCGAGGACGGTCCCGAAGGAGTGTTCCCGGGCCGGGACCTTCCGGGTCAGCCGGACGATCTGAGCCCCCCGGCGGGGATCGAGGGAAAAATCGCAGCTCCACTCCTCCCCTTCCACCAGTTCCTCGGCGGCGAAGACGGTCCGGGGGTCGACTTCCCCCTGCCGTTCGTACATCCTCCGGTTGGGGTGGCCGGCCAGTTTCTCCCGGAGAAGGGCGAAGCCCTCCCGGCAGTCCTCCGCCTCCCGGCAGGTGAAGATCAGCTCGCTCCCCGAACCGGTCAGGGGCTTGAGCACCGCCGGCCGGCCGTTCGCCCGGATTAACTCGACCGCCTCCTCCGCTTCCCGGACCAGGCGGGACTCCGGGCAGGGAAGGCCGGCCTCCCGCCAGAGCTTCTTCGAGAGGTGCTTGTCCCGGGAGGCGAGGACGGCCTCCGGGGAGACGAAGGGAAGAGAGAAGCAGCCGGCCAGCCCGGCCGCCAGGAGGAGCGACTCGCAGTCGAAACAGGCTACACCGGCCGGGCGGACGCCGGTCTCCTCCCGCCGGCGGGCGAGGGCTTCCCGGGCCGCGGACAGTTCCAGGGGAGAGAGGACCTCGGCCTCCGGGGCCGGGTAGCCGTCCGCCCGGGCCCGTTCCTCCGGGGCGGTAAGAAAGAGGGCCCGGCCGGGGAACTTCCTCTCGATCAAATCGATATAATCGGCCGTGGTCCCCACGACCAGTACGGGATCGGTCTTCATCGGGGTTCCGAGGCCAGCAGATAAAGCGGCCGGGGGTTGAGGTGGAAGAGGGTCTTCCAGGAAAAGTCGCCGCAGAGAAAATCGACCAGCTCGAACCGCTCCCGGCAGGCCCGCTCGATATGGTGGAGGTTGATCACCTTGGCCGCCCCGGGAAATTCCCCGTCCGTCCCCCCGGCCAGCAGGGTGTAGACCCCGTTATAGACCGCGCCGAGGTCGCAGGCCGCCGGCCGGCCCCCGACCAGGACGGTGGTCATCCGCATCCAGCCCCGCTCCCGGAGGAGCCCGGCCAGCTCCCGGAAACTCTCCCGGAAGCGTCCGTCGGCGAAGTAGGAGTCGTCCCCGAACCGGGAGATGTTCATCTCCACGATCAGGTCGAAATCTTCCGGCCGGTCGTAACGAAACTCCAACCCCCGCTCCCGGAACCCGTCGAGTTCCTTCCTCAGCCTCCGGCGGGACTTGGAGGAGAACCCGGCCAGGTAGTTGTCGTACTCGTAGTCACAGGCCGGCGGGGAGAAGAGGTAGCCGGTCTCGTCGACCGTCTCCCCCCCGGGATACGGCAGGAGATAGCGGATCCGGAAGGGACCGGGGATATGACGGATCAGCCCGGAAAGGACTTCGGGGTCCCGGGCCGGGATCCGGTTCCCCTCCAGCCAGGTCTTCCCCTGCCAGGTCTCCCCGGGGAAGTAGCCCCAGAGGCCGGCCTCCTCGATCCAGCTCAGGGGAAGGAACCCGACCGTCTCATCCCCCTCCCGGGCCGTGATGAAAGCGGCCGGACGCCGGAAGTGACGTTGAAAACACCCCCGCACCTCCCAGAGGTCGGTCAGCGACTCCCGGGGGATCAGCTCTTCCCAGATTTTCCGGCCCGGCTCGAGGTCGGTGATGATCTCGAACTCGGCCACCGGCTACTTCCTCAGGTTGACCCTGGTAATGGAATGGCCTCCCCCGAAGAATTTCAGGGCGAATTTCTCGGCCAGGAAGGGGTCGTAGGGCTTGCAGCTGAAGACGTCGAGGTAGACGGCGTTGGTCTGGTTGGCGAAGTGGCCGGAGATCAGCGAGGTCTCGATCAGCTGGATCATCGAGTAACCGGCCACCCGCTCGTCCTCCCCGAAGTGGACCACCCGGGTCCGGCCGAACCGCTTCATCCCGATCAGCTCGCAGAGCTGGACGACGAACCGGCGGATGGCGGCGGCGTCCCGGATGGTGGCCGGGTCGCAGTCATAGATATCGATGCTGGCCGCCACCCCCCAGACCCCCTTCCGGGCCGCTTCCGCCTTCAGGGCCCGGCCCCGGTCGGGCCGGATCATCGGGCCCGAGGGTTTCCTCTTCCCGGCCCCCCGGGATCGCCAGCGTTGAGCGGCCGCCACGGCGGATTCGACCTTCTCCCCCGCGATCTTTTCTCCCGCGTAAGTGGTTTTCACTCGATTTCTCTCTCCTCTTATCTTCGGCCGCGGAACCCGGGCGCTGTTGCCCGGGCCCGCCGCAGCCCGATATATCTCGATCAGCCCGGAGTCGCCGGATCCGTATCCGGCCCGGGCTGGCTGCTTGCTTCCTGGATGAAACGCATCAGGCTGGCCACCATCGCCTCCCTCAGCGAAGCGAAGGTGAGATCGACCGAGTCGTCGAGCGACTCGATCGCGGCGAAGGAGTAGTAGCCGGAGACCAGGCCGACCACCGCGCAGGCGATCCTCCGCATCACCGGGGGAGGGAGCTTCCGGGAGATGAACCGCTCCAGGATCTCCTCCACCCGCTCCAGGTACTTCAAAAACGGGGTCTCGATCCCCTCGAAACTCCGTTCGATCGTCAGCTCGCTCCGCCCCTGGAAGAAGAGGACGAAGTCCTCCCAGCGGTTGGAGAAGAAGATGACGTGGGCCCGGATCACCCCCTCCAGGGCCGACTTGAGGTCGGTCGATTCCCGGCAGGTCTCGTCGATCACCGCCAGCAGTTCCTCGATCACCCAGTCGATCAGGTCCCGGACGATCTCCTCGCGGTTGGTGAAGTGGTAGTAGAAGGTCCCCTTGCCGACATCGGCCCGGCGGGTGATGTCGTCGATCGAGGTGATCTCGATCCCCTGCTCGGTGAAGAGGGAACGGGCCGCCTCCATCAGCTTGGCCCGGGTCCGCCTGGCCCGCCGGTTGTGCCGGCTGACCTTGCGGGACCGGGTACGGGGCTCCGGAATGCCCTTGATTTCGCTGGTTTCCGGCATATCCTGACCATTCGGTCTTTAATGACGGTACAGTCATATTCAACCATATCGTCTATTATGACTATATAGTCGGTTTCGACTTTTAAGTCAAGAAAAATTTTCGGAGGTTCGATCCTGCCTCCCCGCCGGGGAAAAGCCGATTGACCCTCCCCCCCTCTCAGAGTATCCTCACTGTGAGCGGGGTATCCCAATGGATAATGTAATGAGAGTTCTCGCCATTTTGCTGATCGCGGCCGCGGGGGCGGCCTTCTGCTTCTTCAAAGTCCGCATCTCGCGAAAGCGGCGGCGGGCGATGGAGGAGGCGGCGGACCGGCTGGGGCTGCGGTTCAGCCCCGGCCGGAACCGGGAACTGCCCCGGCGGTTCAGATTCCTCGACCGGCTCCGCCGGGGAGAAGACCGTTACGCCTTCAACACCTTTTCCGGGGAATGGAAGGGCCACCGGGTAGTCGCCGGCGACTTCCACTACCGGGTTTTCTCCCCCGGCCGGGGAGGAACCAGGCATCATTACCTTTCCTTTTTCGTCCTCCTCCTCTCCCACCGGCTCCCCGAGCTGATCATCGGGCGGGAGAAACTCTTCTCCCGGATCGCCGACGACTTCCGGGGCGTCGGCGTCAGCTTCGAGTCGCACGAGTTCTCCCGCAAGTTCCGGGTCCGCTCCCGGGACAGGAAGTTCGCCTACGACGTCTGCCACCCGCGGATGATCGAGTACCTGCTGGAGAATGACGACCTCTCGATCGAGATCGAGACCGGCGCCCTGGCCCTGACCTTCAACCGGCGGCTGGACCCGGTCCGGATCGAAGCCAATCTGGACCGGCTGGTCGAGGTCCGGGAACTGCTTCCCGGCTATCTCTTTTCCCGGACGCCGGGAACCGGCGTTGACCGCGAAACGGACGGACGGGTACACTGGAATCCTTTGGAACTGTAACGGAGCTTACCGCTTATGCTGATCTATGTCGTCGTCATCATATTGCTGGTTGCCGCGGTGGCGATCGTCTCCTGGGTCTCCTACCGCCGGGGCCAGGAGATCAACTGGCTGGCGATAGAACTGGAACTGGATTACGACCCCGGCAAAGACACCTCGGGGGAACGCTACTTCAGGGAAACCAGGGAGGTAGCTTCTATGCTCGACAGCCGGACCTCTACCGGCAAGAGCCTTTCCGGCCGGTACCGGGGACACCGGGTGGTCGTGGTCGATATCCATACCTCGAGCAGTTCTTTCGCTATGTTCCAGCTTGACCTGCCCAAGAGGCTTCCCGTCCTCTCCATAAGTCCGGTGCGAACCAAGCTCAAGTGGAGGAGACGGTTGCTGTTCAGAGACATCAGCTTCGAGTCGAGCGAATTCTTCCGCAAGTTCCGGGTCGAAGCGAACGACAAGAAATTCGCCTACGACGTCTGCCACCCGCGGATGATCGAGTACCTGCTGGCCCACCCCCGGCTGATGGTCGCGATCAACGGCTCTAAGCTGGCACTGTACACTTCCCGCCGCTGGGTCCCGAAGACGGTCAAACCCAACCTGGACCACCTGGTCGAGGTCCGGGAACTGCTGCCCGAATACCTTTTCTCCCGGAGTTGAATATGGAACTGACCCTGGTCATTATCGCCGCGGCGCTGATTATCTACGTCGTCCGGACCTACAACTCCCTGGTGTCCCTCCGCAACCACATCCGCGACTCCTGGAGCAACATCGACACCGAGCTCAAGCGCCGCTACGACCTGATCCCCAACCTGGTGGCGACGGTCAAGGGTTACGCCGCCCAGGAGCGGGGGGTCTTCGAACAGGTCGCCCGGATCCGGGCGGAGTGCCTGGCCAACCGGGGCCCGGCGGCCGAGCAGGCGGCCGACGAAAACCGGCTGGCCGAGACCCTGAAGAGCCTGCTGGCGGTGGCCGAGAACTATCCCCGGCTGAAGGCGGACCGAAACTTCCTCAAACTCCAGCACCAGCTGACGGAGACGGAGGACCGGATCCAGGCCGCCCGGCGGTTCTACAACGGCAACGTCCGCGACTACCTCGTCCGGTGCCAGAGCTTCCCCGGCAACCTGGTCGCCGGTCTCTTCGGCTTCCAGAGCGAGGAATACCTCCATATCCACCCCGCGGTCCGGGGGGTGCCGGACGTCGACTTCGGCTGAGCCGCAAACGGGGGGATAACGTTATGGCGGGCGCGATAGTCGTCTTCACCCTGGCCGGGCTGCTGGGGGGGTTGGTGCTGATCTCCCTGGCCGCCCACCGCCGGAAGCAGGCGATGGAGTGGCTGGCGGAGGAACTGGAACTGCGTTACCGTCCCGACCGGGACCCGAAGATGGGACGGCGCTTCCGGTTTGTCGAGCCGCTCAGCCGGGGCGAAAACTGGTACGCCCGGCACACCTTCTCCGGAAGTTACCGGGGGCACCGGGTGATCGCCGGAGACTTCCACTGCGACGTCCCCGGGTTCTTCCTGGTCCGGCACCGGGCCTGTTCCCTCTTCCTGCTTCTCCTGCCCGGGGCGGTGCCGAAGCTGACCATTGGAGGGAAGGAATCAACGTTCGGGTCCGACCGGAAACTGAAGTACGACGACGTCAACTTCGAGTCCTACGAGTTCTCCCGCAGGTTCCGGGTCCGGGCCGCCGACAAGAAGTTCGCCCACGACGTCTGCCACGCGGCGCTGATCCGCTACCTGCTCGCCAACGACGACCTGGCCGTCCAGCTCGAGCACGTCGTCCTCGCCCTGGTCTTCAACCGCCGCCTCTCCCCGGGGTTGATCGAGCACAACCTCGACCGCCTGGTCGAGATCCGCCGGCTCCTCCCCGGTTATCTCTTTCCCGCTTTGACGAAGGTTTCTTAATTTGATATAGTATTATGTATGAAGACAGGCGGATCGATTTCGCATAGTTGGCGGGAAGAGACAATGGAAGAAAAAGCCCGCTGGTTCCGTTCCCTCCCCCTTTCGGAACGGATGGAGATGGCGTGCGCCTTTACCGATCTGGCGCTCTCCGCCAACCCGGACTTGCGGAAGGGTAGATATGTTCAACCGGTTGCAGGACGTATTCAAGTCCTTTCAACGCCATAGAGTCAGATATGTTGTCATCGGTGGAGTAGCCTCCATCCTGCACGGAGTGCCCCGCGCCACCTTCGACCTGGACATCCTGATCGAGGCAACTCCGGAAAACACCCAACGACTGCTGGACGCACTGCTGGACGCCGGGTTCGGCACCGCGGACCTCACCACCGTCGATGACCTGCTGGCTCACGAAATCACGGTCTTCCAGGACCGGATCCGCCTGGATGTTCAGACAGCTACCCCCGGAATAAACTTTTCCCAAGCCTGGAAAAACCGCCGGACCGTGACCTACCAGGGGCAGGAGTTCTATATCCTCTCCCGACAGGATCTCCTCTCCTCCAAGCGGGCCGCCGGCCGGGAGATCGACCTCGAAGACGCCCGTCTTCTCGATCTCGAGGAAGACAGGGAACCGGGGAAACCTTCCGGAAGTTGATCCCCGGACTGGGATAACCCCGTACGCGGCCCCGGAAGTCAGAATCCGTACCGGAGGGAGAGGTAGGCGTTGGTGTTCTTCCGGAATTGACCGAAGAAGGTCCAGTCGTCGGCCCCCCAGAAGACGTTGGCCCCCAGGGCGGCCGTCCAGTGGTCGTCGAGCCGGTAGGATACCTTCGGGCGGAGGTAGAAGTCCTGGTCGGAGGGAGACCAGTAGCCGAAGAAGGAGAGGTGCAGGTCCTGGCGGAGAAGGAGGCGGGTCAGGCGGAGGGTGATCACGTGGCGGGCCTCGTCCCGGGCCGGGGCCCCGGGGGGGAGGTTCTCCCGGTAGTTGTCGTAGCCGAGCATATACTCCAGGTAGTACTGGACGGCGGCGGTGAACTCCGGGAAGACCTCCCGCTCGTAGCCGGCCAAAAACCTCAGCTCGCTGTTGGGGACCAGGGGGTCGGAGCCGGAACGGTTCTCCTCCGAGTCGTAAAAGCCGAGCTCCAGGTTCCCGATCCCCCCGGCCGCCGCGCCCCGCAGGCTCCCGCCGTAAACCCCCAGCCGGGGGAAGGTCGCCTTCCCCGAGACCGGGTCGCTCCCGGCCGGTGACTTCCAGTATCCCCGGTAGCCGTAGAGGGCGGCCTCCCAGCCGGCGATGTTCCGGTGGAGCCGGAAGGCCGCCTCGTCGTCCCGGAACCAGCGGTCGGGGACGGCGGCCTCGATGACCGCGTCCCGGCCGGCGATCCGCCCCAGGGCCGGGTTGTAGTAGGAGATCCGGCGGCCGTCGATGAACCGGTCGGGATCGAAACGGGGGGAATAAACCAGGTCGAGGTTGATCGGGCCGGTGAAGAGGGAGACGACAGCCGCGTCGGCCGGGGCCTTGAGGTACTCGTCGTCCCGTCCGATGAAGAACGAGTTCCAGTCTTTGGGGAAGAGGTCGTTGATGAAGAGCAGATCCCCGGTCCCCCAGGTCAGTACCTGCCGCCCCACCCTGAGGTCGAGGAAATGGAGCGGGGTGGCCGAGAACCGGGCCTCCCTCAGGTCCAGCCAGCCCCGCCCGCTCTCCAGGTCGATCGAGTGGCGGTTGAGGACCGGGTCGTAGAGGAAATCGGCGCCGGCCCGGAAAGCCGCCCGGTCCCAGCCCTTCTCCCCCTCCAGCCGGAGCCGGACCTCCCCGGCCGAGAGGTCCTTCTGGTAAGGATCGCGCCGGGTCCGGACCCCGAGCAGCCCTTCGGCGAAGCCGGAGAACCGGAAGGGCAGGGTGAAGGGATCCGGCTCTCGCACGGCAGGCGGCGCTTCCTCGCCCGGGGCGGCGAGACCGGAGGGAAGTTCGGGCTCGCCCCCCAACCCCGCCGGCAGGGCCGGCTCCCCCGTCCCGCCCCCCAGTCCGGCCGGGAGCGGCGGCTCCCCCCGGAGGGCGGACGGAAACAGGAAAAAGACGAGCAGCGGAATGCCGAAAGTCAACAACCCCAATATTGCCTTCATCGGTTCAGTATTACAACATCCCGCGTGATCAGGCAAGCTCGACTTAACCGGAGACCGGATGCACCGGGCTCTTGACCTCACGGAACGTTTCACCCATAATCTGAATTATAAGCATCTACCAAATCCACTTGATTATGACCTCCGAAAGCCAAATAGTGGAGTGGAAGCAATCCTTCGGCGAATGGAAGGAAATTGTCAAAACCTGTGCCGCCTTCGCCACCTCCGATGGCGGGACGATCTATATTGGCCGCGCACCGAACGGCCGCCGTCTCGGTGTCAGTCTTGGCAAGAGAACTCTGGAAGACCTCGCCAATAAGATCAAGATCAACACCGATCCGCCCCAGTTCCCATCCATCAAGGTCGACGGTGATCCTTCTTCCGCGATCGTGGAGATTCGAGTTGAACCCAACCCGATCAAACCGGTGTGGGCCTTCGGCCGACCGGTCAAGAGGGTCGGCCGAACCAATCAGTTGCTCCGCCGCGAGGAAGCCCAGCGGATGCTGGAAACCTCGACCGGCCGCACTTGGGATGCGCTGGTCTGCGAAAGTTTTACCCGCCGCGACGTAGATATGAAGGTGGTCCGCGATTTCCTGGGAAGAGCGGGAATGAGCAAGTCCACACCCTTAGCTGATGTGATTCGAAATCTCCGCTTTGGCGACGAAACACGATTCTGTAACGCGGCCGTCCTGCTTTTCGGAAAATCTCCGCAACAGTTCTTTGTGGAAGCCAAGGTCAAGTGTGCCCGGTTCGACGGGGATAGTCTGACGCGTTTTCTCGACGAACGCACGATCGAGGGGGGCATACTGCACCAGCTGGAAGAAGCGATGGCCTTCGTTACCCGGAACACCCGACAGGCCCTCGTGGTTACGGGCAAACCGGCCCACGAAGTCGTTCCCGAATACCCTGAAACCGCCGTTCGGGAGGCGATCACCAATGCTCTCTGCCACCGGAGCTATACCGATATCGGAACAATCCAAATCCGGATCCACGACAACCGGCTCGAGGTGTGGAACCCGGGAACTCTCCCGGCCGATCTGCCGATTAAAGCGCTCTATGGCCCGCACGCTTCCCATCCCCACAACCCTCTTCTGGCCGCCGCGATCTTCCGCACCCGTTTGATCGAGCAATGGGGGACTGGAACCCTCCGAATCATCGAAGCCTGCCGATCGGCCGGTATCGCGGTCGAATTCGAGACCGCCCAGGGCTTCTTTGTCGCCCGGCTTAAGCGTCCCGCTTCAGGGGTACAGTTGGAGGCAAAGTCAGGGGGACAGTTAGGGGTACAGTCAGGGGTACAGTCACCAATGGCTGTTGATGTCCTAAAATTGCTCCAGCCGCGGGAGGCCGGAAAGAAGAGCATTGCTTTGGCATTGGGGAAGCCGGGACGAACCCGGTATCTAAACGAATTGATGAAGCGTTTACTGAAAGATGGCTTGGTTGAGTATACCGTTCCTGAGAAACCCACCAGCCCTCTACAGAAATACCGGCTCACCAACCGGGGCCGAAGGTTTTTGACCCAGGAGAGATGAATATGCCGAAAATAAACAGCTCATTGAGGGGAGGACTTGTTGCTCTGGGGACGGTTCTGGCCGCCCTGGCCATATTTTTTCCATCTGCTATTCTTTCCGCCGAAGTCCGGGTAGTCGCCGACCGGGATTACTGGCATACGGTCCGGCCCCTGATCAACGGGGCCGAAACCTCGCTCCACTTCAGCCAGCTCTACCTCAACCCCGACCGGCTGGGCAACCGGATTTTGGCCGACCTGGTGCAAGCCGCCGAACGGGGAGTGGCCGTCACCGCGCTCTTCAATCACGACCCGGAGAAGAACCGGGAACCGGTCAGACGGCTGCGGGAAGCCGGGGCGGAGGTCGTTCACGGTGGTCGCTCCGCCCCAGCCCGTCTCCACGCCAAGCTGGTGATCGCCGACCGGGAGCGGATCCTGATCGGCTCCACCAACTGGAGCGGGGTCTCGATGTACCACAACCGGGAGGTGAACGTCCTGGTCAACGACGCCGCGGCGGCCGGGTTCTACGCCGACTGGATCGAGGCGCTTCAAAAAGATCCCGCCGCCGACCCGGAGATGGATCCGGTGGAGACCGGGGACTGGAGGACCGTGATCGACCGCGAGCACGGGGAGGTGATCGCCGGGCTGCTGGGCGGGGCCTCGAAGCGGGCCTGGATCGGCCTTTACGCCTTCCGGACTTACTTCGGGACCCGGCACGAGGGTTCCGTCTCCGACCGGCTGGCCAGGGAGCTGGTCCGCCTGAAGGAAGACGGCGTCGACGTCCGGGTGATCATCGACAAGAGCGACTACAACCAGTTGATGAACCGGATCAACCGCCGGACCGCCGACTGGTTCCGGGACCAGGGCCTGGAGGTCCGGTTCAACCCTCCCGGGGAGACCGCCCACTGGAAGCTGCTGGTGATCGACGACCGGGCCCTGGTCGGCTCGATGAACTGGGGCCACAGCGGCTTCGACCTCCACGCCGAGGCCTCGATCCTCCTCAAGCAGCCGGCCGTGGTGGAGGAACTGGCCGCCTACTTCCAGGCCCGCTGGGAAGATTCCCGGCCCCCGGAAGCCCCCAGGGCCGACCCTACGCCCGTCCCGGAGGGTGAACCGGTCAGCGGAGAAACCGGCGGGGCGGGTTGCGAAGAAAGCGCTCGGTGAAGATCTCGCCGGGGAGGCCGAGGTTATAGGCGACCGAGGAGTAGCTCATCACCGTCTCCGAGCCGGTCCTCAGGTTCTTCATCGAGGAACGGGTCACGGTCGGGTGGCCGTCGATCGTCTCCACCTCGAGGGCGGAATACTCCCGGTACTTCTCCCCGTTTTCGTCGAAGTACTCGGTCCGGATCGGGATGAAGCTCTCCCGGTGGATCCAGTTGACGTAGTGGGCGAACTCCACCGAGCCGGGATCCCGGGGGGTACTCTTCACCACGTAGAAGTTATCGGTGGTCCGGTCCAGCTCGTGGGTATCCTCCTCGATCCCCCGGCCGGAGACGTCCTCGTAGAAGAAGTCGGAGCCGACGAAGCTGGTCCGCTTCTCCGCCCCGGCGATCCGCCTCACCAGGTCGAGGGCCGGGAGGTAGAGCCAGCGGTCGTCGTCCCGGCCCCGCTCGACGTATTTCCAGACCAGGAAGGCCATCCGGTTGACGTCGGCCGGGCGGAGAAAATAGACGTAGAACTTCTGGTCGCCGGCCGTTTCCGGGTCGTCGGAGACGTTCTTCCGCAGGATGGTGAAGACCCGGTTCCGGGTCCGCCCCTGGCCGTCGGTGATCTCCATCCTGACCTGGGCCCGGCCGTCCTTCCCCTGGTAGTAGGCGGCCCGGTTGGCCCGGTCGACGATCTCCGCCGCCGAGGGCTCCTCCGGCGCCGGGGCTTCCCCGGCCCCAACGACGGGAATAAAAACTGCCAGCAAGAGAGCGACCATCCAGGACTTTTTCATCACAAATACTCCTTTTTATAATCCGGAATTATTGAAACAAGCTCATATTTTCTCAACCAGGACTCGGAAAGGTATGTGTCGCCGCCCTGCGGGGGCTTTAATTGATATTCCGTACCATCAAACCCACGGGCTTACGCCCGTGGCTATTTTTGTTCCGCCCCCTGCGGGGGCTTGATTGATATTCCGTACCATCAAACCCACGGGC
>PWXJ01000082.1 GCA_003561965.1 PVC group bacterium | reverse complement strand
GTGGCCCCGGGGATGGCGGCCAGGTCCGGCCGGATCGAGTTCATCACCTCGGCGGTCGAACGCTCCCTCCGGTCCTGGTCGACCAGCCCGACGTTGACCTCGGCCAGGTTGACGCCCTCGTTGGCCCCCCCCACCATCCGGCTCAGTCTTCCCACGGTGGTGAAGATGGTCTCCTGTTCCGGGATCCCGGCCAGCAGTTTCTCCACCCGGCGGGCCACGGCGTCGGTCTGCTTCAGGGTGGCCCCGACCGGGGTCTCGATCGTGACCTGGAAGGAACCCTCGTCGGCCCGGGGGAAGAACTCGGCCCCGATATGGGGGGTGATCAGGACGACGGTGACGATGAATATCCCGACCGCCCCGCCGGCGGTCGGCCAGCGGTAGCGGATCAGTTTCCTCACCAGGTCCCCGTAGCGGTGGGAGAGGCGGATGTAGAAACGGTCCCATTTCTCGTAGATCCGCCGCTTGCGCTTCTTCTCTTTCAGGAACCGGGAGGCGAGCATCGGGGTCAGGGTGTAGGAGACGAAGAGGGAAAAGATCGTGGAGAAGACCACCGTCATCGCGAACTGGCGGAAGAACTGCCCGACTATCCCGCCCATAAAGGCGATCGGGACGAAGACCACGATGTTGGTCAGGGTGGTCGAGGCCACCGCGGCGGCGATCTCCGAGGTCCCGGCCGAGGCGGCCTGGAAGCGGTTCTTCCCCAGGTCCCGGTAACGGTGGATGTTCTCCAGGACCAGGATCGAGTTGTTGACCAGGATCCCCACCGAGAGGGCCAGGCCGAGCATCGACATTATATTGATCGAGAATCCGAAGAGGAAAATTAGGAGGAAGGTGGAGACGATCGAGGTCGGCATCGCCACGGTGATGATCAGGGTGCTGCGCAGGTCGTGGAGGAAGAGAAAGAGAAAGATCCCGGTCAGGATGATCCCGACGATCATATTGTTCCAGACCTCCCGCAGCGAGCCCCGGATGAAATCCGAATAGTCCTCGGCGATGTCGATCCGGATATCGGCGGGGAGACGCCGGTCGAGTTCGGCGATCGCTTCGTAGATCCCGTCGGCGACCGCGACCGTGCTGGCGTCGGCCCGCTTCCGGATGCTCAGCCCCAGGGACGGCTCGCCCTGGAACCGGGCCAGCTCCCGGACCTCCTTGACCGTGTCGCTGACCCGGCCCAGGTCCCGGAGGCGGACGTCCTCGCCGTCCGGGCCGGGGATTCTCAGGGTCTCCAGTTCCTCCACCCGCTCGATCATACCCAGCAGCCGGACCGTGTACTCGGTCCGTTCCTGGGTGATGTGGCCGGAGGGGAGCTCCAGGTTGGCGGCGGCGATCGTCCGGGCGACGTCTCCGGGGGTGAGTCGGTGGGCGGCCAGCCGCTGCCGGTCGAGGGAGACCAGGATCTCCCGCTCCTCGCCGCCGACGATATCGGCGCTGGCCACCCCCCGGACCCGGGCCAGGGCGGGGATGATCGTGTTCTCGGCCAGGAGGTAGAGATCTCTCCCCTCCCTCTCCCCGGAGATCGCCAGCTGCATAATCGGCATCGCGTTGATGTCGAACTTCTGGATCAGGGGTTTCTCCGCGCCGTCGGGGAGGTCGGGCTCGACCAGGGCGACCAGGTCCCGGACGTCGGCCGCCGCCACGTCGACGTCCTGGTCGAGCTCGAACTCGACCATCACCAGGGAGATCCCTTCCCGGGAGACCGAGGTGACGTGCCTGAGACCTTCGGCGGTGGAGAGTTCCTCCTCCAGCGGGCGGCTGACCAGGGTCTCGATCTCCCGGGGCCCGGCCCCCGGGTAGACCGTGGAGACGGTGATGAAGGGGAACTCGACCTGGGGGAAGAGATCGACCGGGAGCATCCGGTAGGCCACCAGGCCGAGCAGCCCCATCATCAGGATGATCACGGTCATCAGGACCCGGCGCCGGATTGAAAGATCGGAGAGGAACATAGTCTGCTTCTGTTGTGCTTACTGCTTACTGCTCACTGATCACTGATCACTGATTACTGATCACTGATTACTGATCACTGATTACTGATTACTGCCCCCACTGCCCACTGCCCACTCCCCACTCCCTACTCCCTACTCCCCATCCACCACTCTAACCCGGACCCCGTCCGCCAGGCGGTCCTGGCCGGAGGCGACGACGTCGGCGTCCGGTTCCAGTCCGGAGACGATCTCCACCATCCCGTCCCGGGAGACCCCGGTCTCGACCGGCTGGAAGACGGCGGTTCCGCTCTCCTCGTCAACCAGGAAGACCCCTTCCTGCCCCTGGTCGCCGATGACGACCGTCTCCTGGGGGAGGACCAGGGCGTCGTCCCGGCGGTCGGTCACGATCTCCACCCGGCAGTACATCCCCGGGCGGAGGAGTTCATCGGGGTTGTCCAGCCTGACCTTGACCGTGAAGAGCCGGCTCCCCTCCCGGGGGGTGGGGTTGATGGTGTGGACCGGGGCCTCCCGGGAGCGGCCGGGAAAGGCGGCGGGATGGATCCGGGCGGGCTGGCCGAGGCGGATCGCCCCCAGGTGCATCTCGCTGGCCGGGGAGTGGATCTCGACCTCGGAGATATCGACGACCTCGAGGATCGGCTTGCCGGCGTCGGAGAACTCCCCCGGCTCCATCCTCCTCCGGGAGACCAGCCCGCTCAGGGGCGAGGAGATCTCGCTGTCGCCGAGGGTCTCCCGGGCCTGGAGGTAGCGGGCCTCGGCCTGGTCGCGGCTGACCCGGGCCCGGTCGAGGGCCTGGCGGGAGACCGCCCCCGATTCGTAGAGCGCCTCGGCTCGCTCATAGTTCCGCCGCTCCTCGGTCAGATCGGTCCGGGCCGCCTGGAGAGCGCTCTGGAGCGCTTCTTTCTCCAGGAAGATCACAGTCTCGCCCTTCTCGATCCGGTCGCCCTCGTCAACGGTGATCCGCTCGATCCTCCGGTTGATCCGGGAGACCAGGACGGCCCTCCGGTCCGGCTCCACGGTCCCGTCGAGTACGATCACCTCCGGCATATCCCTCCGGGAAGGAGAGGTCAGGGTCACCGGGATCCCCTCGGCATCCTGGATGTCGGCTATCGTCGGGGGCCGCTCGGCCGCCTCCCGGGACCGGATCGTCCCGACGATCGCCGCCACCAGCAGCCCGCCGGCGGCGATCAGGACCGCCAGGAAGATAATCTTTTTCTTCTTCATCCGGTAAATCTCCAGTGATTATTGTTCCAGTAGGTATTCGATCTCTTCCAGGGGCAGTCCCACCGCCCGCTCGAGGCCGGCCAGGGAGATCCGGTAGGCGGCCAGGGCCTCGTCGGCCAGCACCCGGGCCTCGGAGAGGTTGAGCTCGGCGTCGGTCAATTCCAGCGAGGTGCTGATCCCCTTCTCCCAGCGGACCCGGGCGATCCGGTAGGCGGCCTCGGCCTGCCCGACCGTCTCCCGCTGGGAGAGGTAAGCCCGCCGGGCGGCCTCGATGTCCAGCCGGGCCTGCTTGACGGCCAGCAGCACCGTCCGGTTGGTGTCCTCGGTCTCGATCCGGGCCTGGTTGAGCCGGGCCCGTTCCTCCCGGACCCGGCCCGGGGTCATCAACCCGTCGAAGAGGCTCCATCTCACCCGGGCCCCGGCCAGCCATTCGAACTCGAAACGGTCCTCCGGGGGAAGCCCGGTCTTCGGCCGCTGCCCCTGGTAGGTGGCGAAGAGCGAGAACCGGGGCTGGTAGCCGGCCCGGGCGGCCCGGAGGCTCTGCTCCTGGATATCCTCCTCCAGGGCGACCTGCCGCAGCAGCGGCCGGGATTCGAGGGTGATCCGGTTGAGGTCCTCGAGCGGGGCCGTGAAGGGCCGGTATTCCAGTTCCCCGGAGACCGTGAATTCCTCCGCCTTGCTCCCGATCTCCCGCAGCAGCGAGGTCTTGATGATATCGACCCGGTTTTCCGCCTCGATCAGGGGCGGCCGGGAGTTGGCCAGCCGGACCCGGGCGGTGATCAGGTCGAACTCCGAGGCCGTTCCCTGGTTGTAGCGGTCCTCGGTGATCTTCAGATAGTCCTTCATATGCTCGACGGTATCCCGGCGGACGGCGACGATCCCTTCCTGGAGGAGGAGCCGGTAGAAGTGTTCCTTGACCCGGTAGGAGACCTCTCCCAGCGCCTCCCGGAAAAAGACGTCGGCGTAATCGTTGTAGAGGGAGGCCGCCTTGATCCCGGCCAGGACCCTGCCGCCCTGGTAGAGGTTCTGCTCCACGGTCACCCCGAGGGAGTAGTTGTCGTGCCGTCCCAGGGGGATTCTCTCCCCCTCGACCCGGTACTCCTGGATCCGGTCGAGGTAGAGGTAGTCCGCCTCCCCGGAGATCTGGGGGAGGGCGTCGGAGAGAGCCTGGAGCCGGATCCCCCCGGCGGCATCGATCTCCTCCAGGGCCCGCAGAACTATCGGGTTCTTCCGGGAGGCCGCCTCCAGGCAATCCTCGAGGGTCAGCTCGACCGGCTCGTTGCCGGCGGCCCACCCGGGGAAGGCGAGAAGAAGGGCGGCGATTGTCGGGAAAAAGTGTTTCATCTGGACTCGATTCCCTGGAGAAAAATTTCGATGATCTCTTCCGGCCGGGCCAGCTTGATCTTTCCGGAACCTTTCAGAAAGGCCATCATCTGCCCGTGGAGGATGCTCAATAAAATCAGCCCCAGGGTCATCGGATCCCCCTTCCGGAATTCACCCGATTCCATCCCCTCCCGGATGACCCCGGCGATGATCTCGACGCTGGCCCGGGCCGGGGTGACGATGTCCACCTCGGGGGCGAAGGTGTCCCCCCGGTAAAGGGCCATCAGGGTCAGCTTGACTTCCTGGGGGCGCTTCCGGCAGTGCTCCAGGCAGTATGCCGCCACCCCAACCAGTCTCTCGGGAGCCGTATCCGGCCATCCGGCGATCTCGGCCAGGCCCCCGTTGAAACGGGCGAAGTCGTCCTCGATCAGCACCCGGTAGAGGTCTTCCTTGGAGGGGAAGTAGTAGTAGAGGGTCGGCTTGGTCACCCCGGCCCGCTCGACGACCTCCCGGGTCGAAGCCCCGGCGAACCCCTTCTCGGTGAAGAG
>PWXJ01000125.1 GCA_003561965.1 PVC group bacterium | reverse complement strand
GGACGTCGAACTTCCGGCCGACCGCGTCCAGGATCGAGACCAGGGTGTGGGTCAGGGTGCCGAAATTTTTCGTCTCGATCGAGGGGAGATAGCGGAGATCGACCCCGCGATAGACCGCCGGGCGATCCGGGAAGAGACTTCTCCGGCAATAAACGGTTACCGAATGCCCCCGGGCGGCCAGCCGCGGGGCCAGCTCTCCGACGAAGGTCTCGTAGCCGCTGTAGGTTGAGGGTATCCCCCGGCAACCGAGTATGGCGAGGCGCATATTCCTGTCCGTTCAGGTATTCGGCGGAAGGCGGCCGTCCGGGCCGGACAGCCCGACGGCGGCCCCTCCGCGTTGATTTACGGGAGGGATCTTATCCGGACGGCGGCGGGTTATCAACCGGGTTTACCGAACCGGGAAAATCAATCCGGCCGGCCGGTTTCAGTAGGCGCCCCGCCCGGAGATGACCGCGGAGAAAGTCTTGAGAAGAATCTTGAAGTCCAGACCCAGAGACCAGTTGTTGACGTAAGCCAGGTCGAGGCGCATCCACTCCGGGAAGTCGAGGAGGTTCCTTCCGTTGACCTGCCAGAGGCAGGTGATCCCCGGCTTGAAGCTGAACCGCCGCTTCTCCCAGCGGCCGCACTTGACGGCTTCCGAGATCGGCAGCGGCCGCGGACCGACCAGGCTCATATCCCCTTTCAGGACGTTGAACAACTGGGGCAGCTCGTCGAGGCTGAACCTCCGGAGGAAGCGGCCGACCCGGGTCACCCGCGGGTCGTTCCTGATCTTGAAGACCGGCCCGTTCATCTCGTTGGCGGCCAGGAGGTGCCGCCTCTGAAACTGCGCCCCGTCGTACATCGTCCGGAACTTGTACATCTTGAAGGGAACCCGGCGAAAACCGCTCCGTTTCTGGTAGAAGATCACCGGCCCCGGCGACCCGATCTTAATCAGGAAGGCGATCAGGAGAAAGAGCGGGCTGAAGAGGAGCAAAAGAAAGGCGGCACCCGCGCGGTCGAAGACCCGCTTGACGAACATCGAGACGAAGTTCTCCGGGTTGGGCTGGAAGGAGATCAGGTCGGCCCAGCCCAGCCGCTGGAAAGTGGGGTGGGACTGGCCGGTCTCCGGCTCCGGGGCTCCGACCGCCACCCGGACCCGGACCTGGAGTTCCCGGCCGAGCCCGATGATCTGATTCAGGTTCACGCCCATCTTCCCGTTGGGAAAGATCACCACCTCGTCGATAATCTGATTCTTGAGCAGGATCTTCTCCCAGACGGAGACCCGGCCGATTACCTTCACCCCTTCCACCGACGTCCCCGGTTCGAACGACGGCTCGTCGGTGAGAAGGCCGAAGATGCTGATCCCGCAGGGCCACTCCTCCCTCAGGGAAGAGATGAACTTCAACGCGGAGGCGCTGTTGCCGATCAGGAGAATCTCCCGGTGGGGCTCCAGGCGGGCCAGCAGCCACTGGAAACCGGTCTGCTTGAGCAGGGCCGCCGGATAGGCGATCAGGCCGAAGAGAAGGACGACCAGCCGGCCGGGCTGAGGGCTACGGAGGAGGAAAGATAGGCCGATCACCAATACCACCAGCTGGATGACCGCCTTTCCGGTCGGCCAGGCCAGCTGGATCAGACGGGGCCGGTAGGGAAAGGTGTGGGCACGGTTTAGGTAGAGCAGCCCGGGCAGGCCGAGCGCCACCACCCAGTACAGCCAGGCGGGAACAATCAGCGGGGCAAGCTCCCGGCCGGCGGCGGCCAGACGACCCAGGTGGAAAGCGTTGCCCAGAAGCCCGGCCAGGTAAAGCGCCCCGGCCCCGAGAAGCGCCTCCACGATAAAACTCAGGATATAGTAGCTGGAGTATTTCTTGATCATCAGGGAATTGCTCAGCAATTCCCGTGCCACTGATCAAGTTTTCCCGACGATAAATTTAAGTTACTGTGAGAAATATAGATATAACTTGACAGTAGATAGGGAGCAAATCATCGGAAGGCAAAATTTTCCCCTGAAAGGGGCGGCAGTGGGAAAAATAATGCCAGCCTGGCACTATTTTGCGCCGGGATTACCCCTTGACGGGATGGTTACCCGGAAGACGGCCTGAGGTGAGGCAACCGGATCGGCCGGAGTTCGGACGGTCAGCCTTCCGGGAAAAACCTGGGAGGTAGGCTGAAGTTTTTCTGGAGACGACGACTATATCCTGGAAGGAGAGGCCGTCGGGCCGGCCGCTCCAGCATCCCCGGCGGATATCCCCGGCGATCTCCAACCCCGCCTCGGCCAGTACTACCCGGAGAAAGTCCTCCCGATAAGCGACCGCGGCGCTGGGGGCGGAGAGGAACCTGACCGCGTAGCCCGCGTCCGGTTCCGGCGCCCGGAAGCGGAAAGCGCTCTTCCCGGCCGCCATCAGTTCTTCGGCCCGATCGTCAAGGATGAAAAAAGTCAGCAGTCCGCGGCCGTTCTCGATCAGACGGTCGGAGATCGCTCGCAGGTAGAGCCGGGTCTCCTCCGGGAGCAGATGGGTGAAGAAGCTTTTGGCCGCCACCACCCGGAAGTCCCCTTCCCGGAAGCCGGCCAGCCACTCCCCGGCGGTCAATTTCCCCCCCGGATGGTAGGCGAGGTTGCGGATGTCGGCGTGCTCGAAGCGGCAGCAGGGGTAGCGCGGGGTGATCCGCCTGCGGGCCCAGCGGATCGAGGCCGGATGGATGTCCGTCCCGATCAGGCTCCCCTCCCAGCGGGCGGATTCCAGGGCCAGCTCCAGCATCCCGCAGCCGCAGCCCAGGTCCCAGACCCGGTCACCGTTCTCCAGCCCGGCCAGGAGTTTCAGGTAGGCGACGAACTCGTAGCCCGGGCCGTCGAGCATCCCCAGGTGGCCGATGTGTCGGCGGAGGGCGATCGGCGGATAGCGGGACATCTGGTTCAGCCTCCGGGCCAGCCAATCCGCCGGCTCCAGGAGCCGGTAGATCAGGTTCCTGGCCCGCCGAAGAGGCTGCACGTAAAAACCTTGTCGTACTGTCTTCTCCATAATCTTATCCGCCCTTACTCCCGATGAATAGGGGGCATATACTTTCCCCCGGGGAAACTTGATTGTAAGGAGTTGAATTGTTGAATTCAACCGGGGAAAATATGTTGCGCGTGTTCTGACGGTTCATAATTTCGCCACGCTTTCGGCGGCGGCTGGACACCTTGCAAAGCGGATGAAAGAAGTTGACCGGGCTGACCGCCCAGTCAAAGAACCTCCGCGCCGGCAATCGCCTCAACGTTTCCGCCCCGATCATACCGAGACGGGCGGCCGAGACCCAACGATTTCGCGCACTTCTCGATAGTGTTGCCGGAGCGCCCGATAGAACGAATCGAACTCGAAGCGCTCCAGAAAACGTCTGCGGGCTTGCCGCCCCATTTCTTCGCGCCTTGCCGGGTCGCGCAGCAACTCGCCCAGCGCTTTCGCCATCGCCTCGGGATCGTTGGGCGGGATCAGCAGTCCGGTTTGATGGTCCTCGATAATTTCAGGGGTGCCTCCAATGGCCGTTCCCACGACAGGTTTACCGGCTGCCATCGCTTCGATTGTAACTAAACCAAAGGGTTCAGGAGTACCGGAAGCCATTACCACTATGTCCAGGGCCGCGTACGCCACTTGCGGGTTCTCAATTTCCCCCGTAAGTTCCACATACTGTTCCAGGCCAAGCTGGCGAATCCGATCCCGGATTTGAATTAAATGGCTCTCATTTCCCGGAAACGGCGCCCCAATAATTAAATACTTCACGGAAGGAAACTCGTTGCGGAGTATCGCCGCCGCTTCAACAAAAGTCTCCTGCCCCTTCCTCTTCAATTTTATCCGACCTATAACTCCGACCAGCAGGTTTCCGCCAAGTTTGTAGCGACGGAGGAAACCCCTGATCTCTTCTTCTGTAACCGCTTGACACTCGGCGACGGGATAGGCGTTGTAGAGTCTGAAAACTTCCGATGAGGCCGGAAACTGTCGGGCTACAGCTTCGGAATTGCAGAGGATGCGGTCGGAGTATCGCTGGAGTAACTTGCGATACATTCGCCATACTATGCCGAACTCGTGGAAAAGCTCTCGGGTATGATGAATGTGCGGAATATTCAAACGACGCGCGCACATTCCGGCCACGGGAAAAACGGTGGCGCTGTTGGTATGCACCAGGTCGGGCTGGAGCCGGTTCATCAACGCCAGCATAGATCGACGCGCGACCATAGAATCGGACAGCAGACGGATCAACCCGCTGGGCGACCGCAATCGGCTGCGATGCAGCGTGGGCAGTTCCGGCATAATGATGACCTTGATCCCCGCTGACTCAAGAGCGCCCTTGAGCGGACCTGCCTCCTGGAGAACGACATAAACCTGATCTCCGTCGCGAACCAGGGCCGAGGTCAAACGCAGCAATGACCGGCTCGACCCGTAGAGATCGGCTATATGATGAATAAACAGAATGGTCATTTATCCGCCTGTTCAGTCACGGTCCGTGTTGTCTTCGTGCTATAAGGAATTTAAATTAACCGTTACCCGGGGCGGATCGAGAGATCTCCTCCTTCCCGATCGCCGCCAACTATCGACCAGCTCACCGCGTAACGGAATCAAATACCCGTCCGAGGCTAATGGCCTGTTCCCGGCGGCTGAATTGCCGCAGTTCCGCTTCAGTCAGTCTTGATACCGGCGCCGTTTTTCCCCCCGAGATCAGGCCGGAGAGAATGTCTTGAATTCTCTCAACGTCTTCATAATCGGCGAACAGGGCGCCGCCGGTACTCTCGAGAAACCTGACGGTGGCGCCTCCTTCAGCCATACAGAATACAGGTTTCCCGGCCGCCAGGTACTCGTAGACTTTTCCCGGGATGGCGGTCTGACCTCCCTCGCTTTTTCTCTGGAAGAGCAGGCAGACATCGGCCTCCCGGCACAACAGGCGGGCGCTCTCCCGCGGCGACAGCCCCTCCTTGCAGCGGGTCAGTCCGCTGATGGCGCTTCTCTGGATGTAATCCCGCACGGCCTTGGGGATAAAACCGACAAACCGGATCTCGAACCGGCCGGCCAGTTCCGGTCTCTCCCGGATCAGCCGTTCGGCGGCCCGCAGGAAGTAGATTGGGGTTCTCTTCAGCGTCAGGGTGCCGGTATAGACAAACCGGGTTTTCCCCCGCTCTGCCTGAGGCGCGGCGCGGAGGCAGGGGCCAAAGTATTCGGGGTCGTAACCGTTGCGAATCAGGGCGTATTTGTCGGCAGTTATCTCCGGGTATTTCTCCCGGAACAGACTGATAGATTCTTCCGTGGCGCAGACCACCCGGCCGGCCGCCCGGACGATGAGCTTTTCCAAGACCCGGTCAACGATCTTCCGGGGGAGAAACCGGGAACTGTAGAGCGGGTTTCCCACCCAGTCGTCGCGATAATCCAGGACATAGGGAGTCCGGGTCCATCGGCTCAATAGATAGGCGATCAGGTTGGAAGTGAACGGCGGCGCGACGGCGAAAATAAGATCGAATTTTTCCTCGGCGGCGATCCTTACTCCCCGGGTGAAAGCGAAGGGCAGCCAGGTGATGTTCCGGTCCGGGATCAGGCAATGCTTGAGCAGGTGCTTGCCCAGCCCGATGACCAGCCGGTCGCGCCGGTTCCTGTCCTCCAGGCCATAAATCTTGTCTTTCAGACCCCAATTCTTCGGCTCCAGACACCCGGCCCGAAAGACCCGCAGATCATCGGGAAGTTCGGAGGCCAGCTCCGGGGAGCGATAGGTTTTTTGATAATATTCTTCTCGCACGGTCAAGACAACCGGCTCATAACCGGCCAGGGGAAGGTACTTGACCAAAGTGTGGATCGGGATCACCGGGCCGCCGCCGCCGGGAGCGAAGTTATAAGTGATGAACAAGATTTTCTTCATATGGAATTATCTCCGCGGGGCGGCCGGCCGCGATTTATTCCTCCGGCCCAGCCCGTTCACCAAGCAGCTCATAATCCATCCCGAAATACAGGTTGAATATCAAGCGAAAGGTATCCACCGGCGAGATGGAGTCGGAGATTACCGAACATTCTTGTCCGGGGAGATAGAAAGCGTTGAGGATTTTTTCCCATTCACCGTCGGCCAGCGACAGGTTCGGACCCACCCGGAGGCCGTGGTCCGACTGCAGGATAATTATCGGCGGAGAATCGGATCCGCTCAATAAATTGCCGATCAATTCTTGAATTTTCCCGGTAACGAATATGTATTGTCCCGGGTAGAATTCATCACTCTTGGCCTCGGCCGGTTCAATTGATTCTCCGTGCGCCCCGAATACAAACGGAGCGTGGGGCGGAATTATATGGGCGAACACATATTTCGGCCCTTCAATCTCGGCGGGGATCTCTCCCAGGCGCGATAGTGTTTCCAGGGCGCCCTGGCGATGGTAGTTTATGTAACCGTCTCCGGCCAACGGATAGTAAAACGGTCTCAACATAGTCGTTTTCCAGAAGACGTGCTGAAACTCCGTAAACGGGCTGGCCGGGCTGATTTGATAATAATTAAAATAATAATCGGCGCTTTCGATCATTGCCCGCCTGTACCGGGCAAGTTCGAACCAGTTTCCGAAATAAACATAACTGTAACCCAGGCGCTTGAAGAGTTTTGATACTCTGTCGGATGTTATCTTCTGATATAGCTCGTCCGCTGTTTTCCCTTCACCGGTAAAATCTCTCATATTCAATATCGAAGCCAATATCTTCCGCGTGGACGGCGTCCGCGTTCTACTGTTTTTGGCCGGGCAAAAACCTGCTGTTTCCAGCTCATCGAAAAGGGCGCTGTTGTCATAAGCAAAGTATTTCTTCATCGTCTCCGGGTGAGCGTATTCATCGAAGACGAGGAAGTAGATATCCGGCGGGGAATCCGGGACGGTTCCCGGTGGGCTTTCCACGGCCGAGATTGAATCCGGTTCGCGAGAAAGACGCTTCCGCCTCCCGACGTGAGAGGATGAAATCCTGACCAGGCTTGAAAGCACCAACGCCGCCGCCGCGATATTAAGGATGGCGGTGACGTTGCGAAAGTCGCGTTTGGTTCTTCCCAGATAGTATATCCCGGAGATCCAGAGGAGAAGGGTCGCGGAGAGGCAGACGGCTTGTCCGGGAAGGAACCACCCCCGGTCTTCCAGGGCCGAGTAAACCCGGCCGTAGGAAAAAAACAGCAAAATGAAAAATGACACCGCCAGTCCCGCGCGGAGAGAATCCCGAAGAATCTGTCGGGCCAATATCCAGAGAACGCCGGCTCCGGCGAGGGAGATCACCAGGGGCGCCACGGCGTGAGCGGCGACCAGGCTATCCATATTATTCGCGTAGAGGAAAATCGCCGGGAAAGCCGCCAGAGAGATCACGTGCCAGGGAAAACGCAACAGACCCCGATTATTTTTCGCGTTCCTTCCCTTCACTGTCGATTATCCGGTCCCGGATCGAATGACGCGCGCCCGGCCCCCACGACCCTCCGAAAGACTTTTCCCAGGCGCTGACGGGAAGATTCCCAGTCGTAACCGGACAGCACCCGCGCCCGGGCCCGGACTCTCAGGGGCTTGTATTCGTCAAATCGCTCGATAGCCGCTGCCAGTTTCTCTCGAAAATCACCGGCGTCCCCCCTCCGGAAGAGAAGTCCGCAACGGTCATCGCCGATCACCTCCCGAAAGGCTGCCAGGTCGCTGGCCAGGATCGCCTTCTCCATCGCCATCGCTTCCAGCAGTTTGATCGGGACGAGACTGTCGCCGGCTTCGGTCGCGGGACGAGGAATCACGAAGATGTCCGCCAAGCCGTATAGCCGGGGCATCCGACGGTGATCGATCCGGCCAAGATATTGGATAAAATCCGGATCCGCCCCCGCCCGACGGCGCACAGTATCGGCCAGGGGACCATCGCCGGCGATGACCAGAAGGCTCCGCTCTTTCAGGTCGGGAGGCAGGGCGGAGGCCGCTGCGAGTAGGAAATCGACACCGTTGATCCAGTCGAGATATCCGCTGTAGAGGATGACTGTCTTGCCGCCCCAACCTTTTTCCCGACGGCCTTGCTCGCGCTCGGCTTCATCCGGGGGCCGGAAGAGTTCGACGTCGACTCCGTTGGGCACGACGACTATTTTCTCCGGGTCGGCCCGATAGAGTTCCGTCACGCGCTTCCGGAGTGCTTCGGTCTGGACGATGACGGCGTCGGCCGAGCGGATAACCCTCTTCTCCCCGATCAAGGCGATTCTCTTGGCCAGCGAGAAGAAAAACCCGGGAACTCTTTTTCTTCTCCGGACGGCCACTTCGTCGTAATAAAGGGTGTGGATTTCGTAGACCAGGGGAAGGCGGTGGCGGCGAGCGTAACCGACCGCGGGGAAGGCGAAGTCAAGGGGGTTGTGGGCTATCACCAGGTCGAACTCTCCCGGAGGCGGGGCGGCCCGGACCAGACTACGGCTATTGAGGGCGAGCTTGAGATAACGGGAAAGAACCGGGACCTCAAAGCGGAGGCGGAAGACATACCGACATCTCCGATGATAAAGATTCCCATCCCGTTGCCAGTCCCGGCGGACGGCCCGACCTTCCTCTCCGGACACGAGAAAGTAGTGATAATTGCCGTCGTCACGGAGCAACTGACTGAGACGCCGGCCGGTTCCGAGATCGTCGCCATAAAATCTCGGGCTGAAGTGAAGGATCTTCATTCCGGAACCGGGGGATTAAACGGCGAAAGATGACAAGCAGGAAGCATCAGATTCAGTCATCGCGTATTTCATAATCCGCACCGAAATAGAGATTGAATATCAACCTGAAGGTATCAACCGGCGATATGGATTCGGATATTACCGAGCAATCGATTCCTGGGGGATGGAAAGCGTTGAGAATCTTTTTCCATTCGCGGTCATCCAGCGACAGACCGGGCCCTTTCCGGAGGCCGTAATCCGACTGCAGAATAATTACCGGACGAGGACCGGTTTCGACCAGCAATGCTTGCGCCTCCCGACGTGAGAGGATGAAAACCTGGCCAGGCTTGAATGCACCAACACCGCCGCCGCGATATTAAGGATGGCGGTGGCGTTGCGAAAGTCGCGTTTGGTTCTTCCCAGATAGTATATCCCGGAGATCCACAGGAGAAGGGCCGCGGAGAGGCAGACGGCGTGTCCGGGAAGGAACCACCCCCGGCCTTCCAGGGCCGAAAAAACCAGGCCGCAGGAAAAAACAGCAAAATGAAAAACGAGACCGCCAGTCCCGCGCGGAGAGAATCCGGAAGAATCTGTCTGGACAATATCCAGAGAACGCCGACTCCGGCGAGGGAGAAGACCAGGGGGGCCAGGGCGTGCGTGGTGACCAGGCTTTCCATATTATTGGCGTAGAGGAAAATCGCCGGGAAAGCCGCCAGAGAAATCACGTGCCAGGGGAAATGCAACAGACCCCGTTTCTTTTTCGCGTTCCTCCCCGTCACTGCGAATTATCCGAACCCGACTCAAAAGGCGCGTAGCTTCCTGCCACGGTTTCCCGAAAGATTTTCCCGGGCGCGGACGTTATGATTCCCGGTCGTAACCGGTCAGGATCTGCGGCCGGGCATCCTTTGCCCTCGCATCCGGCAGTTTCAGCAAGACCAGGCTGGCGCCGGCCGCTCCTTGGTCTCCAGATACCAGTTGAGGTTAATCAGGCCAGCGTAAAACAGATATCGATAGAGGTGCTGGGGCGACCCGGCGAATAAGTACATAATGTTGAAACTGATCAGCACCAGAGTAAGCCAGACGTTGAGGTTTTTGGTGAAATCCTCCCGGGAATTCTTGGCCAGTATGACCCCCCGGTTCAGATGCAGGACGAAAATCCAGACCAGCAACACCATTCCGGGGAATCCCATCATCACCCCGGTAGCGATATAGGCGTTATGGGCAGCGCCTACTCTGACAGCGTAGTCGGCGTATCTCAGGTATAACGGATCCAGTCCGATTTCTTCGAAACCGATCCCAAAGAACGGCCGGCGGGAAATGATTTCCGTAGCCTCCTGCCACCAGGCCACCCGAACCTGGGCCGAGGCGACGGCTTCCTGGTGAACGTATTCTTCGGGAGAGGGGAAGATGGTGAATACCCGCCGGGCTGGTGGCGGCAGACTATATATAATTTCGGGATGGGCGTAGGATACCATCAGGATAAGCAGAACGACAGCGGTGGGTATGACTACCAACAAGTATTGTTTTTTCAACCAGCAGAGAAAAATCGCCGAACCCGCAGCGGCCAACAGGATGGAGCGGGCCCCGGATAAGACTATGCAAATCAGGCAGATCAATAAAAGGGCTCCCTTAAGGTATTTGTTCTCAGGGATGGTCGGGAAAGAGATCAGAATGAGAAAGAGGAAGAGGCTTTGCCATCCGAGGCTCCAGCTCTGGAAGATGATCTCCGTCGTCTCCTGGCCCGGTGGCGAGATCCCCCAATCGGCGAGAATGAAACCGGCCCGGGAACGAGTTTCCACCTGGAGGAAGGACATTCCCAGATGAAGAATTATCCCGGAGATGAATAGCCAGAACAAAAGTTTTACCAGCACAGGCATTTTTTGGTTATGCTCCGACCGGAAAAAATGGAAGACCAGGACATAAATCATCAGCCCCAGAAAAAACCTCCAGTAATTCCGGAAGTTGCCCCAGGCCACTACGCGGCCTAAAACCTGCGTGGGAAGAGTCGGGTGGCGAAGGTAGGAAGCAAGACCCAGGGCGAAAAAAACGATAACGGCAAAGGGAAGAATCCGAATCCCCGGTCCTCTGCTCGATGAGACCGCCGTCCGGGTTATTAACAAGGTGAAGAAGACGGGAACCAGTACTTCGAAAGCTTGAAGTTCGTGGATAGCGGTGAGAAAGACAACCAGCGGCAGGATAACGACGATCGTGAACGGGATATAGACTTTTTCAAAATTCCCCAGGAAGTAGAAGCCCGCCAAAACCAGACCGACAATAGAGAAGAAAGCAGGCAATCTCCCCTCCGAACTGACGGCCCAGATGACGGCCCCGGCCACGAAACCAACCAGGAGGAATTCGAAAAAGGGAGATTCAGGAAAATGGCGTTTTGTCCGGTTTCCCGCAAACACGACTATCCCCTCCTCGCGATCCTGGCGGCATCCGGCGCAGCCAGCATTTCATAGGCGCTTTTCGCCGCGGCGACCACCCCTTCCCGGAGCGGGCCGGGAATCAGGATAATACCGAAGTCACCCCGGCCGGAAAATTCTCCCCGCCGGGAGACAACCGGCGCTTCTTCCCGGTGTCCGTATCTCTTCGAGACCTGGCCCCGGCCCAGAGTAAAGCCGGAGGACGAGGGACCCTCCCCCACCGGGAAGAGATAGAGGCGAGCTCCGTCGCTGCCCGCCTCGATCATCCCCGGACCGATCTCCACCCGGATCCCCGGATCGAAATGAAGCCGAAAACAAAAGGAATGCCGACCCCGCCCGCTCAGAACATCTTGGACGACCCAGAATCGGCCGATCCTGGATAGATATATCCGCCGGCGGTGGCCGACCCGCCGACCGGGCAGACCCCGGCGGCGGTAGATATATTCGGCATCCAGCAGGTCGTATTCCGGCGTGGTTTCCCATTTCCGGACCCTGATTCTACCTCCCGGCTGGAAATCCCACAACCTCCGAGGGCGAAATAAATTCTGTTCCCGGCCATCGATCGTCACGGTGTTGTGAAAGGCGGTGGATCGGAAGAGATCCCGTTGGCGGGGATCCGCGGTATATACATAG
Source organism: PVC group bacterium (assembly GCA_003561965.1). Lineage (GTDB taxonomy): Bacteria > Auribacterota > Erginobacteria > Erginobacterales > Erginobacteraceae > Erginobacter. The sequence continues at coordinate 6,016 of PWXJ01000125.1, read as the reverse complement.
GTGCCGGGGTCGACGATGAAGTCCACCCCGGCGGCGGAGAGTTCAAAACTGAGGCGGCTGTTGTGAAAATGCGCCGTCGGGGCGTTGGGGTCCCGTCTCAAGCAGTCGGCGATCAAGTGCAGATCTTGGTGCCTTTGTATGTAGTAGCCGCCGTGGGCGAAGGCGTGCGATCCGACCGCCGGTCGGGCAACGATGGTTTCGAATTCCTCCCTACCCGCTTCGCCCAGCAGCCAGAAGGACTCCTCGGCGAAGAGGCCGGCGGCGGCCTTGAAGTCTCCCCGTTTGAAGATTACCGCCCCGGTGGAGAGCAGGCGGCGGTGGTCCAGCCGGTTCCAGTTGGAATAGTCGCTCAGGATCTGGACCCGGCCGTCGTCGGCGTCGCCGATCCGGGGAGCGGAACCGTGGGAACGGGTGTAGCAGGCTATAAACTCGAGCATCTTCTCCAGGCGACGAACGAAGAACGGCGAAAAGCGAATTCCGTTTTTCCGTCCGAGAATCAGCACCGAGAGAAAAATTTCGGTGACGAAATGGTGATAGTAAATCGAGCCTTCGTAATGCGCTCCGTCGGGATATACGTGGATCCCGACTTCATTATTCAGCCGTTTCACAGCGTGCCTTTGCCATCTCCTAGCGGAGGACAATTCCGGGACGGCGGCCCCCAGGAAAAAGAGCCCGGCCAGTCCCAACAGATAGTGGTTGGAAGCCGGCCGGGCGTCTTCCTGGTGCTCAACGATATAAGTCCCGTGAGTTTCCAGGGAGTCGAGCAAACGATCCCAGAATTCCGGCTCAAGCCCCTTGGCCGGACGGAAAAAATAATATCCCCAGATCCAGTTGATCGCCCGGTGGGCTACCTTCATCGCGCAGGCCCAGTTGACTCCCCGGGGATATGGATTGCTTTTGATCCAGTCGTCGATCTCGGCGGCGAATTCCCGTGTATACTTTTCATTCCCGGTGTACCACCAGGCCTTTCCCAGGGTCGGAAGGTGGAGAAAGCTATTTAGATCCCAGGGAACCTTGACATCGGAGGGATCGTCATAGCTGACGCATTCGCCGGGCGGGTCGTAGCGCCGGCCGGGATCCCAGGAGGCTCCGCTGATAAAATCGCGGTGCCAGTCGATCTTCCTACCCATCCGGACCGGCCCGGAACCCAGCAGATCGAAGACGTGTTCGAGGATCGTGTCGGCGTCCCGAACGGTCCGCTCGTCAGTTCCGGGGAAAAATCGCGCGGCTCCCGCGCTCCACGCGCGCCGATCCAACGGATCGATGAAGAACGACGCGGATTTCAACGCATCCGGATCTTTAGCGGCTCCCATCGATCTCTCCCGCCGTTATCAACAGACCCCCCAGAGCGCTTTCGAGAGGGCGCAGGATTTTTCCCAGACAATCGAATCGCTCGATTCGAGGAACGGCGTAGAGAGGGTGAAACCTCCGGTTCACCCGAACGGCGATGCCGGTCTCCAGGAAGAGTTGCCGCATATTCCGCCGGGACAGCGGCCTCTGCCAGCCGTAAAGGCGAATAGTTTTTGTCAGCCGCATCCGCAGATTGTTGTAGTGGGGGCCCGCCGGGACCAGGATCATCACGGTCCGCCGGCTGAACCGCCGGTGAAGGTTGACAATTTCCGGCCGCTCGGCGGAGGAAAAATGCTCGAGCACACCGGAGGAAAAGACAATGTCATATTTTTTCTCCAGCCGCAGTTCTCGAAAATCCGCTTCAATGAATTCAACCTCGACGGCTTCGCCGAAGAGCTGCCTGGCCATCGACAGGGCTTTCGGGGAGGAATCCACGAGTGTGGCCGATACCGCCCCCGCTTCCAGCGCCAACTGGCTCAACCGTCCCGTCCCGCATCCCAGTTCGAGGATGGACTTTCCCCGGAAATCGACCGCTTTCCGCATTTCTTGAAATATGATCGGGGAAAGCGGATCGGCACCGGGGGACTTGAACTCCGCCCAGCAACAATCCCAGTTGTGATTCCGCGTCGGTTTCACCTGAAGTAAGTACTTCGATTTATCCCCGGGCAGGGATAAATTCCGGCTCAGGAATTATCGCAAGCTCTAACACTTTCGAACCGGGCCGCGCAACTCGAGAAATAGAAACCCGAAACTCAGCACCATCCGCAGGACGAATGTTGTGGAAGTAGCCCAGGCAGCTCCGACCAGACCGAAGCGCTTGATAAAGATTATGTTGAGAACGATATCGGCGACACAGGCAATCAGGACTGCATAGAAGTGCAGATCGGTCTTGCCCAGGGCGAAAAGGGTGATCCCCGAAACTTTCTGGAGAGAATAAGCAAATATCCCCGGGATCAACACCCTCAGGAGGAACGCCGCCGGCAGGTATTCCCGACCGAAGATGGCCTCGACAATCGCCGGCGCGAAGAGGAAAACCGCCCCGCCGATGATGAGCATAATTCCTCCCACCAGCTGAAGCAACTGGAAAAATGACACCCGGAGCAGCCGTCGGTTCCGGGATTGTTCGGAGAGGTAGGGGAAAAACGTCTGTAAAATCGCCTCCGGCAGCAGGAGCAGAGCCATTGCCAGGCTGGCGGCGGCTCCGTATACCCCGACCTGGAAGGGATCTTGGAGAATCGCGCTTAAGCAGAGCGTGTCGATGGTCAGGGTCAGGGTGGCAAAGGTCAATCCCAGGGAGGCGAATATGCCCAGCCGGAACATCCGGGAAATCAAACCCCGTTCCCAGCGCAGCCGGAAAGATGGTTTTGTGACTCGAAACAGGATTACCGTTCTGATCAACTCCGTGGCCAGAATCCCCAACGCGTAACCAGGGATGAAGAGGGAAAACGCCAAGCCGCCGATCAGGACCACCCTGAAAATCACCAGCAGAAACTGGTAGAAGGCCATTTTTTTTATCAGTTTTTGCCCCTGCAGGTAGCAAACCGCCCCGGTGGTGAATACGGCCAGGGGAATCGCCCAGCAGAGCAGCATCAGCCAGCGCCGGGCCACCTCGTCGCCGATGGGGTTGGAAAAAGCCAGGATGAAAAAAACCGCCAGGGCCGTGACCGAGGCGGCCAGCAGGGAGAATGATATTCCGTGGGAATAAACGTTTTCCTTCTCCCGGGCCGAAGAATATTCCGCCACGTACTTGGCGATGGCCGTCGGCATACCCAGGGCGGCCGGGACCACGGCTATCCGGAACCCGGCGCCGATCACCCGGATATGCCCGAAGAGTTCCGGGCCGAGAAATCGCGCCAGGCCGATATAGAGAAGGGCGAGAACGGCTTTAGAAAAAGCCATCGCCAGAAACAGGTGAAGCGCTCCCCTGGCCAGCGAACGACGCAGGCTTTTTTTGATCAGTCTAAACGGATTCAAGAAACCGTTTCGAAGTTGCCGGTTTACTTTGAGGGGATAGGTGGGACCGGACGAAATAGACGAATTTCCCATTCCGCGTCCGGGGAATTTCGTCAGCGAACCTGATCACCAGGTCGACTTCTCCTCCCAGCAGACCGACCAATTCCCGACGGATCGCCTCCGTATCCGCGTCCAGATAGCCCTCGTCCCGGACCAGGGTCAGCCTCAGCTCACCCGGTCTTTCCTGGCGGAACTGATACTGCTTGACCCGGTTGTATATCCCGGAGGCGTTATGCCCCATCGCCAGGGGGATGACGGCCCCCGAACGTCCCACGACCGATTCCTGATCCCGACGTCCCCGGATCGATTCCAGGATCGGGTAATGGCGGCCGCAGGAGCATTCCGGCTTGCCCAGTACGGCCCAATCGCCGGTCCGATAGCGGATCAGGGGCATCGCGGTGTTGATGAAACCGGTAGCCACGATCTCCCCCTCCCCGCCCTCTTCGGTCACTCTCCGGCCGCGGGCGTCGATCAGCTCGGTATACCCGTACTGAGGGTAGAGATGGTAATTACCGCTCACCTCGCACTCACCGGCCATCGCCACCTGCTCGCTCTGCCCGTAGAGGTCGAAATACCGGCAGCGGAAGACCCGCTCGACCAGTTCCCGCTGCCCGGGAAAGGTGTTTTCCGAGGAAGCCAGCACCGCTTTGAACGGGGGCAGGCCGACGATTCCGCGTTGTTCGATAAAGCGGGCCAACGGGACAATGACAGAAGGGTAACAGTGAACGTAATCCGGCCAATAATGCTTTATCCTATCGACATAAAGGGCCAGGTTCCCCTCGTCGAGGTGATAGGAGGAGAGGAGCAGTTCTTTCCGCAGGGGATCGATCTTCCAGGTCCGACGATAACGGTCGGAAAGCACTACGTTGCCCCGCAAGACCGCACGTTTCGATCTCTGGGTAAACCCCACCCGACCCCAGAGGTCAAAGACAAAGGCCTGCTCCGCCATACGATGTTTCTTCCGCGTAACCAGTTCCAGCCTCTCTCCGCTCGTCCCCCCGGTGGTGATCCGGATCATTCCCCGCCGTGTCCCCTCGGCAATCATCCGGGTCCCCTGGGCAGCAACGACTTGTCGGTCGATCGGGGGTATATCGTTGAGAATCTCCGGGCCGCGAATGAGCTCCCGCCTGATCCCCGCCCTCCGGAACGCTTCCCGGTAGAAGGGAACACGGTCATAGGCATCTACGATTATTTCGACCAGTCGGGATTTCTGGTACTCCTCCAGGTCCCGCCGACCCCACCACTGAGAACTTCGCAAGAAGGCCAGCGTCCGGCGGAATTCCGGCCCATACCTGATCGACAGGGGGATGGCGCCCCAGAGGTATTTCAGCCCCTGTTTTAGGGGCCAGGGGGCAAGGTTCCTCAATATCCGGCTTGATCTGTTAATCTGCGGCATCAGCTGTAATTAACCGGAATTACCCGAATCAAGTCAATCGAAAACCCCGCTTTACACTCCCGGACCATCTTGTTATGATGAAGATGATCTTTAGTAACATCAGGGTATTTAACACTTTCTTGCCGCCGGGGCAGATTTTATCCGACCTTTGGAGTTCCCGATAACGGAGATAGATCAGGTGCCGGAACGAATTTTGGTCATCGACGACGTCGCGGAGATCCGGCGGGTTCTCAGGCTGGCCCTGTCCGCGGAAGGGTACCAGGTGAAGACCGCCGGCCGGGGGAACGAGGCCCGCGAAGAGATCGAACGGGCGGGCGAGGAGCATCCCTACCACCTGGCCCTGGTCGACATTATGCTGCCCGATACCAGCGGGATCGACCTGGCAGAGCACATCCGGCAACGTTCCCCGCAGTCCGAGGTCATCTTTATGACCGGCCACGCCTCGGTCAAGACGGCGGCCGAGGCGGTCAGGCTCGGGGCCTTCGCCTACCTCTCCAAGCCGGTCCGGATGGATGAACTCTTCCAGGTCGTCCGTCAGGCCCTGGAAAAACAGAAGCTGACCGCCGAGAACCGGCGGCTGCTGGCCGAGTTGCGGGAATCAAACCGGCGGCTGGAGGAACTGAACCGGACCCTGGAGGAGAAGGTCCGGGAAAGGACGGCCGAACTGCTCAACTCCCGGAGCGAGATCCAGCGGCGGGCGCAGGAACTGGAGATCATCAACGAGATCACCAACGCCGTCGCCTCCAGCCTCCGGCTGGAGGAGATCCTCGACCTGGTGGCCCGGGAGACCAGGAAGCTGGTCGACTTTGACCGGGCCAGCGTCTCCCTGGCCTGGGGGTCGGAGGAGATCAACGAGGTTTACTTCCTCGAACCGGGGAACGACCGGGGCGCGGAGATCGGCCACACCTACCCGATCAAGGGCACCGGGATCGAGTGGGTGATCAATACCCGCAAAGCCCTGATCCGGGACGACCTCGACCGCAGGGACGAATTTCTCGAGGACGACTTCATCCACCAGACCGGGGCGAAGTCGGGGATCGTGGTCCCCCTGATCCGCCGGGGAGAAGCAATCGGGACCCTGAACCTGGGGAGCAGGAAACCCGGCGTCTACAACCGGTCCCACGAAAAGATCCTCCGCCGGATCGCCGGGCAGATCGCCGTGGCCATCGACAACGCCAATCTCTACCGGAAGCTGGAGGCCTACAGCCAAGGCCTGGAGGCCGAGGTGGCCAGAAGGACCGCCTCGCTGGAACAGTC
>PWXJ01000097.1 GCA_003561965.1 PVC group bacterium | reverse complement strand
AGTTCTGTTCGGGAAGCGACATCGGCAAAGAGGTTATCCACGATACGGGCAAATGCCCAGATGGCAGCCGCTCCCAGGGCTATGCTCTGCAGATTGAGAATATAGACGTTACCTGGAGCAATAAACTGTCCCAGAGCCATATAGAATCCGTATGCGAAAGAAGGATGGCCTAAAAAATTAAACCCATTGAGGAATCTGCCCAGAGGAGCGATAGGAGCGTCAATCGCCAGTTCCAGCAGCGTCCAGTATCGATATCCGTCCCAGATAGGAACCACATCAAGGTGGAAGCCGAGAACTATTAAATAAGCGGCAATCACACCCCAGCGGGAAACTATAATCTGACCAGGGTGGAGCTTTCCTCGAGCAGAGGTTGATTGAACTCTCATAGAGATGCTTGCCTGTTATCTGATTTTATCAGAAATGCTTCCTTGTTATTATTTGATTCTTTTTGGAAAAAGAAGCCGGCGGAATGCGAATACCCCTCGGGCGGGTATGAGTAAAATCCCCCTACCGATCAAGTATGAGAAGTCCCGCTGCTGTAACTCCCGGAGAGCGAGCAGCCGGGCGACCCGGATTTCCACCATCTTATTCCGGGTATAGTCCTGGATTAGTTTCTGCTTGACCACCTTTCCCTGGCGATGACCGTAAGTGAGAATTCGGATCCGGCGGGCGGTTTCGCTCATATTGAAGACGTGAAAGTAAACGTAGGCCATCAGCAGGTAAACAGCAAAGAGATAGAATCCTGACCAGAAGATCGCGGCGGTATTCCGAATGAAGAAGACAAACAGCCAGGCCAGGAATAATCCGCCCAGGGGAAGCAAACCGAACAATGCCGCCGCCACCGGTCCTTTCTGGCGGATGGCCTTCTCCCGGTAGAGTCCGAAGAAGCGAATCAGGATTACCTGGATCGCCAAGGGGAAGAGAAAGGAGACCAGGATAATCAGGATATAGCAGTTCCGGGCGGTTATAATTTCCCCGGGCATCATCCTTCTCCGAGCGGCAGCTTGAGGAGCCGGCGATAGGCGAGAAAGCAACGGGCGACCAGCCGCCCGGTCCCGGTGATCCCCCAGGTATCGTATTTCCAGGAGACCAGCCCGTCCTCCACCAGGTTGTCGAAACGGTCGGAGAACATTGTCTGGCGTGGGAAGAGTTCGTTAATCTCCTCCAGTGACAGTCCTTTCGGCCTATTCCGGTGGATCTCGAGGACGATCTTCAGCGAGGGGCAGCCGGCCTGGATCGGGGGGTAGGTCATAATGTAGGCGGAGGAGAGGGCGGCGTGCCAGATAAAGGCCAGTACTGTCTCCCAGGCTGGGGGGAGTCCCTCGCCGGACACGGAGAGCGAATACACCGCCAGGTAGATGCCCGCTGGGGCGAACAGAAAGATACCCACCAGCCAGGCCATCTCCCGAGGGGGTTTTCCCCGTCGCCAGACCAGGATATGGACCGCCAGCGCCGCCAGAAAACTTACGGTCCCCCATAACATTATCGCCGGAGAAAAGTCCCAGCCGCTCATCGGCATCTCCCGAATAAATGATTCTCAGAATATCGGGCTGAATATAGCAAACCGGCCGAACCGCTTAAAACTCTTTAATATTTAAAAAGGCCGTCGCCAGCGAGAGGAAGATCATCCACTGGAGAAGGAAGAAGACCAGGTACAGGTCGTGATTTACGGTCAATTCCAGGCGGTGTTCCCCTTCCGGAACCGGAACCCCGGTCAGGGCGGCGTTGACGGTCCAGACCGGGACTTTCCGGCCGTTCAGGAGGGCCCGGGGTTCCAGCCCCCGGTTCAGGGGCGTAACCACCAGGCCCGGCCGGCCGGCGGCAAACGCGCCCCCGGCACCGGAAAACCCGGCCCTTAACTCAATAATCTCGGGCACTTCGCCATACCCGGATATCCCGAGAGGGAATTGTTCTTCGGGGATTTTAATCACGGCGGAGATTCCCGGGTTGCCGGCCAGATGGCGGCAGACCAGATCCGGCCGAAATACCTGTCCGGGTTCGAGGTTGAGGATATTCCGGGCGATGAAGGCCTTCTCCGGAATCGCTAGCTCCCCGCAAATCAGGTTTAGGTGGAAGCGCTCGCGGTACTGAAAGAGCGAGGTGGCCGATATTTCGTCAGCTTGGAAGAACTGTTCCCGAAGATCGCCCGGGAGTTCCTGGCCCGGAAAGAACGCGAGATATCTCAGTCCGTATATAGCGCTGTCGTAGACCTGGAGGAAGATCGCTGCTGAGATAACAACAATAGAGACCCGGCGGAAGGTTCTTCCCCCGATTTTCGTCAAGCGCGATACTCCGACCGCAGCCAGCAGAGATAGGGAATAGTTGATCATCGGAAAGAAATGTACCCACTGACGGAATACGTCGAAGAAAGGGAGTCTCAACTGAAAGAAATATCTGGGGAAGGGGACGGGGGAATTGATCCCGATGCTGAGAAGTGAAAAGATAACCACCAGCACTCCTGCCGCTCCCGTCTTGGGCAACCCGAGGATCAGTCCGGTCACCGCCAGGATCAGGCCCGCCCTACCGACAAAGAAAGCGCAGCGGTCTCGGACATCGATCGGAGGCATCTCGCCTCCGGCCTTCTCCCATCGGGGAGCGAAGTACTGGTAATAATAAACAGGCGAGGCTGAAGATGCTCCTCTCTGCAGGTGAAGGTATTCCCCGAAGTCCCGGGGCCGATCGTCGATATCCATTCCCCTCAACCCGCTGGCCATACGGGGCGATTGGCTCCAGACGTAAAGCGCTGGCCCGGTAGCGATAAAGGCCAGGGCCAGGGCGGGGAGGAGATATCTCTTTCCGGCGTTCATCGCCCGGACCGGATGCCAGAAGCCCGCCAAGGCCAGGGTTAGGGCGACCAGGGCAAAACTGGCCGCCTGGATTTGAGGATAATGGAAGGCCAGGCCCAGCCCGAAGATAACCGCGGCGGGTATCAGCCACAGGGGATGTTTCTCGGTACTCATCAGGGCCAGGATGAACCAGGGGAGGAGGTAAGCGGTGGCTACGACCTGTTCCTGGTGGAAGGTGATCCCCGTCCCCGCCAGGGTGATCATCAGGAGCCCGAAGTAGGCTGCCGGTCGGTTTCGGGTGATTCTCAGCAGTACCAGCCACCAGCCCAGCGAGAAGGTCATAACCCCCAGCAAATACTGGAGCTTGTAGACGGTCGGCAGGGGGAGAGGGAACAGGGAATAGAGAAAGTAGGTGAATGCCTTGTGCGGCAGGTCGAAGGGTACGTTAATGTTGAGCAAACCGATCCGGATGCCGCTGCTCTGGGGCAGCCAGGGCGGGAGAAATCGGCCGCCGGCAAAGGAGCGGGCGACGAACTCGAAGGTGGGATATTGCAGCCAGGCGCTGTCACCTTCGACCATCTCCGGGGAGAGTATCCAGGCGGTGCCGAAGGCCAGGTAGGGCAGGCAGGCCAGGAGAAAGGCCGCGGGGTTGCTGACGTTCTCCAACGCCCGCAGGGAAGCCAGGGCCGCCGCTCCCAGCAGGAGGGCGAAGATTACCCGGGTTTCGGAAGCGGTGGGAAAGAGCGTCTGGAGCGCGACCGCCAGGACGGAGATCAGGATCGGCAGACAGAGGGAACGGACGGATCGGCAGGGTCGGCCTTCGCGCCGGTCCGGGATATTCCCGCCCGCCCGGCGGCGGAGAAGCAAGAGGACCGGCGCGGTGAGGAGGCAATATCCGGCCCCGACCAGTAGGACATTGGCCGGAACGGCCAGGAAACGCTCGGCGGCTTCTACGGAAGCCGACGAAGCCAGAAATGCCGCGGCCAGAAGCAGGACGGGGAAAACGCCGAAGGCCAGGAGAGCGGTTCCCGGGCGGCTGCTCCGGCCGGCGGCGAGATACAGCCCCCCGGCCAGGAGCAGAACCCCTCCCGAGAGAAAGAGTATGTTGATTATAGTGATCACCCGTGGGTCGACCCGGTCGGAGTATCTATTGAAGTTGTTGGCCGGAACAGTGTTGCACATAAAATATAGATGAGGGGTCCGAGATAATTCAAGATAATAAGATTATATTCCTTGCCCCCTTCATCGGGGATGAGACTATAATTACTCTTTCCCGGGGTGAGCCGGGTTGCCGGTTTTCGTATCAATGAAGATTATCTTTGTCCAGCGCCAGATCTTTGCCCTGCCGGGGATCGCCTCCCTGGCCGGGGCAGTCCGGAGGGCGGGCCACGCCGCCGAAGTCCTGATCGAGAACGCGGAAAGGCATTTTGAATCGGTACTGGCCGCCGCCGCGCCCGACGTGATCGGGATCACCATCTGTTCCAGCGACGCCCGGTGGCTGCAAGAGACTCTTCCCCGGATCAGGCGGTCGACACCGGAGGCTTTCGTTCTGGTAGGGGGAATTCACTCCACCATCCACCCGGCATTGATCGACGAGTATCCCGGGATCGACGCCATCTGTGTCGGAGAGGGGGAGGAGCCGGTGGTGGAGCTTCTTGACGCCCTGGAGGCGACAAGAAGTGGTGGGCGGTCAGCAGTAAGCAGTCAACAGCCAGGGGAGGGCGGTAAACCCTCAGAACTACCTATTGCTAACCGCTTACTGCTCACTTCAATTAAGAATCTCCACGTCCGTCGGGATGGAAAAATACACCGCAACCCACCCCGACCCCTCATCACCAACCTCGATGACTACCCTGAGGACCGGGAGATCTACTTCCGACGTTACCCCGACCTGGCCCGGGACAGCCTCCTCCAGTACATCTTCTCCCGGGGCTGCCCCTATCCCTGCACCTTCTGCGTCAACTCGACCCTGAACCGAATCTTCAAGGGGCTGGGGCCGGTCCAGCGCCGGAAGTCGGTGGATTTTTCCATCCGGGAGCTGAAGGAACTTCGGCACTACTACCGCAGCGCCCAGACCTGCTTCTTTATCGACGACCTCTTCCTCCACGACCGAGAGTGGGTAAAGGAGTTTCTCCCCCGTTACCGGAGTGAGATCGGGCTCCCCTTTATCTGCTCGGCCGGTCCGAAGACAATCGACGACGAGATGGTCGATCTGCTCCGGGACAGTGGTTGTGCCAGCGTCGAGTTCGGGATCGAGACCGGAAACGAGGAGAAGCGGCGGAAGATCTTCAAGAAGGGGGCTTTTACCGACCGGGAGTTTCGGCGGCAGATCGGGCTGGTCAAGTCCCGGGGGATCGAAGTTTACGCCCCCAGTATGTTTGTCTTCCCCACCGAAACTCCCGCGGACTCCTTCCGGACGGTGGAGTTCTACCACGAGCTGAACGTCGACCATCCCTTCAGCAGTTTTCTGATCCCCTATCCGGACACCGAGATCTTCGAGATCGCGGTTCGGGAGGGAGCGGTTCCGGCGGACCTTAAAGCGGAGGACCTTCCGGGGAACTACTTTACCGAGTCGATCTGCCGGATCCCCCGGCGAAGAACGGTCGAGAACATTCAGTACCTTTTTTACTTCTTTGTCCGTTTCCCCCGCTTTTACCGATACTTTCGATGGCTGGTTTATCTCCCGGTCCCCTTGAAGTTGATCCGTTACGCCGGCCTGTTCTTCTGGTTTGCCAGATGGAAACGGTTGAAATATGGTGAAACTATCCGGTATTTCTGGCGCTTCCGGAAAGCCCGCTGAATATCACCCTGGGGATGGATAAACTTCCTTCAGCGATTGATTCAAACATCCGCGGGCGGGGGAGGAGAGCTGTCTGCCGGCAGCGATCAACTCCGGGCTGGATGAGAGGGAGAGGTTCTCCCGGCCGGGCGGAGGAGGATCCGCCAGGGGAGAAGGATCGCTTCGAATATCACCAGTTTCGACATTTTCGATTGTCCCGCTCTCCGTTCGGTGTAGATGATCGGTATTTCTTCAGCCCGCCAGCCGACTCTCTCCAATACGGTCAGTACTTCGACCAGGAAAGCATAACCGTTGGATTTGACGCCGGTGGAAGTTATCGCCGCAACAACTTCCCGCCGGTATCCGCGAAATCCGCTGGTGCAGTCGTGGTAAGGCAGGCGCAGGAGCTTTCGCACGTAGGTATTGGCCGCCAGGCTGAGCAGTAAGCGCATCGGAGACCAGTTAAGGATCCGGATTCCGTCCCGGTATCGCGAGCCGATGACCAAGGGGTGTTGATCCAGGGATGAATCGATCCGGGAAAGATCGTCGGGGTTGTGGGACAGGTCCGCGTCCAGAGTAAAAATCCTGCCCGCGCCCCACTCCAGGGCCTCCCGAAAGCCCCGCATCATCGCGTCAGCGTAGCCTTTCTTCCCGGAGCGAGTGACAACCCGGACCCGGTGGTCGCCGGAAAAGGCCTTTCTGACAATATCGCTCGTGCCGTCCGGGGATTCGTCGTCGACCACCAGAACGGAGAATTCCGCCTCCAAGGAGAGGACGCGGGAAACCAGGGATTGGATGGTTTCGCCCTCGTTATAGGTGGCGATAACAACCGTCTTCCGGTTGGCCTCCACCATCGGATGGTGAGACCCTCGGGCTGGATCAGAAATATTCATTGTTGAATGTCGCCTTATGCAGCGAGTAAAATCGCGGTCTTCTAACGGTTAATACCATACTTGAAAGGTTTTCCGGAGCAAATAGAAAATCAGGCGTGAACGCCTGGCGGGCCGGCTATGAACGTTTCCGATCATCAAACCCAGGTGACCCCGGACGCATCTTCCCGGTGGCGGCTGCCGGTCGCGATCGCCTTCGCGATTATAGCGGCGGGGATGTTCTTCGGCTTTATCTTGAAGCATCCGGTTGACTGGATACAGCCGGAGACCTTGCGTTTGAGATACTACGGCCTCCAGGCGGGCCTGAAGGAAGGGCCGTTGAGCGCCTCTCTCAGGAAGGATGATCTGGTCAGGCCCCTGGTCTGGGAAGCCCAGGGGGGAATGGTCCGGCTCCGCTATCCCTCCGTCCTCCTCGACAACCTGATTCCCAAGTTTCAACAGCATCTTTACGCCTGGTTGGGGCCTTTCCTGATCGAACCGGTCAACCTGTCACTTATTATTTTAACCTGGCTTTTTCTGCTGTTACTGATCCGGGAATGGTTCGGTTCCACCTCGGCTGCGATCGTTGGAGCTTCATTCTGGCTGATCACTTCCCAGACACTTTTAGATGCGCATTATCCTATTCGCCCCAATATGACCCTGTTGACCTTCCTGTTGGTATATATTCTCTGGGAGATGGTCCGCATCCGGCGGAAGAAAGCAAACTGGTTCTTCTGGGCGAGAATCTGGCTGGCGCTGACACTCGCCGTCTTCACCCAGGAATTCGCCCTGAATTTCGTCCCCTTGCTGGTGGTCCTTTTCGCGTTTGAATGGCGCCGGCTGCGGCGGTTGGCGGTGCCCGCCGCGATTACTTTATTTTCCACCTGGGCGGTTTACCTGGCGGCTATGTTCTGGCTTTTCCCCTTGTGGAGCCGGCAGGTGGTCGGGTATCCGCCGCCGGCGGATTGGCGGGCCGGAGGCCTGGAACCCCTCCTGGAAAATCCGCTGATCCTGATAAGCCGAATTCAGGATTTTGTCCTGGTCGGAATTCAGGCAATGATCAGCCAGAACCTGGGGGCGGGTTGCAACCTGCCGTCTGTAATCCGTTTTATCGGTCCTGCCTTGGCCCTGGTGATCGTGATCCTGGGAGGAAGAAGATCGTTGCGGGCCGCTTTTCGTCCCCTGGTTTTGGCCGGGCTCTATTTCCTGGCCGTCTCCCTGCTGATGTTTCCCGAGATCCCTCCCACGGTCGAGATGCCGGTTTATTACTACGCCACGATCATCGTTCTCTTTATGCTTCCTCTGGGGGCGTTCCTGGCTGAATTCTCCACCCGGCCAACCAGAAACTGGGTTATTGTTTGTTTAGCCCTGCTGGTTATCGGAGGATTGAACTTCCAGCAGAGTTCCCGTGTACTTGATCGGATGCCCTCCGACTTTGGTCTCAACGATACGGCCCGTCGATATGTCCGTGATATTCTCAGTCTCCCCGCCGCCCGCCGGGCCGGCGACTCAATTCCAGTGCCCGTCTATACCGCCTATCCCCGTCCCCGGGTCTTTGATATCTCCCGCCGCTGGGATATTATGCTCCGGGTCTGGCACGGAAATTCCGAGCAGATTTTCTCGATGCTGGTGCCGGTTCTCAATCTTCGACTCTACGAGCGGGGTTATTTGATTGGTGATCCCGAAGAATTCGCCGCCCTCCGTCCCGACAGCCCGGGGGAATATGAATCCCGGGCCGGGTTGTACTGGAATATGCCCGCCCGTAGGCTGGTCGACCTGGTCCAGATTCGAATCGCCGCCGGCGGGTCAGTTACTCCGATCTGGGAATGGAGAAGTCGCGACCCCGATAGCCATTCTCCTCCCCTCTATCCTTCCCTCCATCGGTCAGAAATGTCCCCGGGGCTTTTGGGTGATCAGCCCAGGATTGAACTCCCCCCCGGAAACTGGATGATGGAGATCGACGCCCCGGACGGGTCCCCTGATTCCCTGCATAAATTGGTTTTTCTGGTCCGGGCGGACTCAATGCCGCCGGGTCCCGACGATGTGGTGGATAGGGTCACCCCCCTGCCTCTCCGCAAGTGCCGGGTAGCGGTCAGGGAGATCACCGGAGAGGAACTGTTTGTGGGGCGGCAGACATTCGGCTGGTCCTACCAGTTATTCCAGATTGAACTGCCGGTGTCTGTGATAAGAAGGTGGGAACTGGTTATTAAAAGCGAGGCAGATTTCGAGGTGGTGGGACCGGTGATTATTCCGTCCCGGGAATTCGTAGAATGGAATTATTCCCCGGAAAAGGGTATGGTTTTCCGGCCCCCCGCCAAGGCGCCGCGAATTGGGTTTGAAGACCGAGTTCTCTGATGGATCAGTGCCCGCTAAAAAATAAATCGGACTCCGCTTGCCGGTTATATTCCTGCCGGCAATATATCCTGGTAGCAGTCCTGGCATCGCTTCTGGCTTTTATCCCCCGGGCCTGGCGCCTGGAGGAGATCCAGTACCAGTTCGACGACTGGCTGGGGGCCTTCCACCCCGGCCCCCCGGTCTCTATATCCGACGGCCCCTCCGCCGTCCTCTGGCAGATTCACAAAACTTCCCAGTACTATATGGCCTCGACGATGACCATCACCTACAATACCATCTGCCAGGTGATCAAGCTCTTTACCGGCCATAATTTTACGGCAATGCGCTGGTGGTTCGCTGCCGCCTTCGCTCTGGGCGTGGGCCTGGCGGGGTTGATCGCCGCCCGTCTGTACGGGTCCTGTTCGGCGCCGACCTGGGCCACTATTCTTATGGGTTCTTTTTCCATCACTTCCATAGTCTTCAGCCAGTTCGCCAACAACTTTTCTTTTACTCCGATCCTGACAGCGGGACAACTGTGGATTTATCTCTTTTCAGTAAGAGGAAAATGGCGCTGGCCGGGCTTTCTTCTCTTGGCGGTGGTCGCTTACTTCGCACAGATGGTTATGTATACCCAGTTCCTGGTCACCGCCGGGATCCTGATCGCGGCAGCCCTGGAGATCACATTTTCCCGGGCTTCCTGGAAGAGATACTTCGCCTGGCTCTTCTCCGGGCTCACCTACTGCTTCCTCAGTTTCCTCCATTTCTACGCCACTTTCCTGATCATTCCCCGGGACGAGCCGTTCCGGGAGTATATGCACCGTTACTATCCGGTCTATTTGCTTGGTCGGGGGGGGATGGGTACGGCTTGGGACGGGACCTGGGCCGGTTATTACCTCGCCCGGCTTTATGATTTCCTCAACTACCACTGGTCGCTGGTCTTCAACCCGGGGATCTATCTGCCGCTGCGTTGGAATTGGGTATCTTTGCCGTTCCTGGTGATATTGTTTGCCGCCGTGGTGTCCTGGGTGAGGAGAAAGATTAGGCAGTCAGCAGTGAACAGTGAGCAGTCGGAATTGATCAGGCAGCGGTTGCCGCTTACGGCTCACTGCTCAATGCTTACTGGGACCGGCATTCCCCTGGTCCTTGTCGCCACCATATTTTGCCATCTCCTGGCCAACCGTTTTCTCCTCATAACCTTCGGCGGGACCCGGCAGACGGTTTACCTGGCGGTACTGATGTGGCTAGGCTATGGGGAAGCGGTCCGGGCCGTACTCTATTTCCCCCGGTGGCGGTCCCGGGGGCTGCGCCGGGCAGTGGCCGGATGCCTGGTGGCTTTGACCGTGGTTCCCTTCGCGCTCTCCCTTCCCGGTTTTTACCGTGATCGGGTGACTCGGATCGACCTTGACCGATTTATCTCCGCGATAGAAGAATACCGGCCGGACCGGATCCTGGCCGGCCGCGACTCCATCCAGGCCGCCCAGTTGACGATGATGAGCGACCCCCGCTTCAGTGATGTCCACTGGCCGGGCCATCCCTACGAATCGGAAGTACTCGATCTGGACCTGGTCGCCGACCGCCCCCAGGTCGCCTTCACCCTGAACGGCCGGGAGTACCGGATGGAGTGGGTGGAGCGGGAGAACTTCCCGCGCGACGGCGAGAATATGCTCTACCTCGATACTTTCATCGCCAGCGATGCCCGTTACGAGGGTCCGGAGCTGCTGACCTTCTACCACCCCCTGGTGACAATGATCTCTCCCGACCAGCGGATCATCCCCCTGGTGGAAAAACCCGGCAATGCCCCCGACGCTGTCCACCAGTCGATCTACTGGCCGCCCAACGCTTTTTATCTCTACCTGGTGCTGAAGGATCAAGTGAGATGAACACCTGGCAGGAGCCAGTCTTGGGAAGAAGCGATTTTAGTAATCCGGTCGCGGCCGGTCTCCGGCAGAGATGGCTGCTGATAATTCTTTTCTCTTTCGTTATCCTGATAACGGCAGCGATCGAGTCCCGGCCACTGAAAAAGATCCCTCCCGGTTACGGCCATCCCAAGCCCCGGTCCAATGTGCTGGCCCTGGCGATGGATTTCGAGTTGTCCCCGGCTATGAGATATTCTCCCGGCGATGACAGTCATTCATTTATCTCCCTCCCTTACGCGGCGGCTGTCAAGCTGGTTTACGCCTTGCTGCCTTACCGCCTGATCGCCCTGAGAGCGGTTTCCCTGGTCTCAATGCTGTTGGCACTTTTCTTTCTCTATCGAACGGCGGCTCTGTTGTTTAGTCCGACGGTAGGCATAATCTGCGTCGCGGTTTTAGCCACGACTCCCGCCTATTTCGACAAGATGATCTCTTACGGGTTTATCTCCTTTTCCAGTATGGCGGTTGCGGCAATCGGCTACGTGCTGGCGTTGTTTCTGAAGGAAAACAAATATTCCCGGACGGCGCTATTGTCTCTCCTGTCCTTCCTCACTCTCTCCCTTTACGCTTCGGCACGCCTGGCGGTAATCTGGGTTATTCTGTTGCATCTTATCTACCTGAAAGAATACTGGCGTAGCCTCCTGTTGTACCTAATTCTCCTGGCGACGCTGGTAGCGGCTTCCGACCTGGCATTCGAAGGCCCTGGTTACGATTTGGTCAAAGCGAACAAATTATTTTGCCCGGAGCGGACTCCCTTAGCGCGATCCGAAACTCGGGATATTATCGGGGAGTTCATTTATCGAATACGTTCCAATGCCTTGACAGCGAGTTACTATTTCTCCTTGAGACACAAGCCGTTCTACAATCAGCGCGCTGAAGAATGGCAGAAGTGGAATAATATATTTACCATAGTTTACTTCCCCTTTATGCTCGCTGGAATCGCCATCTGTCTGGCGAGGCTAAAGAAAAACAACGTATACCTGCTGACCTGCTTTCTGGTTTTCTTTTTGACGATCTTCATCAGTTCTGACAGATTATTGGAGCGACGGATTATTAACAGCTTGCCCGCCGCCGCGCTGTTTATTGCCCTAGGTATCTGGGGGGTGTTTTCCTGGTTGCGGTCACGAATCGGTTCCCGTGGATACGTCGGTTTCTCCGCGGTATTTTTAACGGTGTTGCTGATCCTTCCCGCCGGGTACAACGTTTACGACTTCCTGTGCTCCTTTTCCAGGGCCCCGTATGGATATTCCCGGCCGCAGCTGCGGCGTTTCGTGGAGGTCATCCGGGAACACGGGGAGACAGTGAAAGAGATTCGCTACAACAGAAGGACCGAGGTTTTAATCTGGGGTAACTCATATTTTGATTGCGAACTGATCAGCCGGGATATCATTCGCAAGCTGCAGGTCGATAACTGGGATTATGCCCGTAGGCTGAGTCGTCCGGTCAAGCTTCGGGAACAGATCGAATTTGCCCGCCGGGAGGGGGGTAATATATTTTATGTTCACACCTATCCGGCGGCCGTTCCTGGTCAATCTCCGGAAGATAATCTGTGGCCGGCGGAGCACATTGAAGAGGTGGAACGGACTATGGCCGGCCTAATCGATATTTTTCAGGTTCCGGGGATGGATGAAGTGTATTTTATGCTGGTGAGGCCGGTACGATGATTCTTCTCGTCTTCCCCAATCCCAGTCCATTCCCCTACCACGCGATGACCCCGCCGGCGGTCTTCACGGTCGGGACCTATCTGGAGAAGGTGGGGTTCGAGGTTTAGTATTACAATGAACTGTTCGACATGTCCTGATATGAAGGCCGATGCCGGCCCGACCATTTCCAGAAAATCCGTATGGTTGCCGATTATTCTCATCATTGGCGTCGCTTTATCTTACGCTGTCTATACCGGCCACATCTGGGAAGACTACTACATAACCTACCGTTCCAGTAAAAATCTGGCCACCGGAAGCGGCCTCGTGTATCAACCTGGAGAGCGGGTACACGTCTTTACTTCTCCATTGAATGTACTGATACCGGCGGGCATCTGCTGGCTTATCGGCGATAGATCCGACCTGCTGGTGATTTGGATCTTCCGGATTATCAGCCTCGGATTGCTGGCCGGAGTTTGGGTTATCCTGAATCGGGTGCTGAGAAGATGGCGGATTTCCAGATTGCCGGTGCTGTTCCTGCTCCTGTTGCTGGCGTTCGAAAGCAAAATTGTGGCTTTCAGTATGAACGGGCAGGAAGCTGCCTTGATGATTTTTTTCCTGACAGGTCTGACGGCGGCCCTGGAAGCTAAGTCTCGGCGCTGGGTCTATATTGGCTTGATATTCGCCGGCTTGATGTATTGCCGTCCCGACGGATTCATTTATGGCGGGGCGTATTTACTGGCATTTTTGATTTTTCCTACCGGGGAAGAATCCGGCGCGGCACGGAAGAATCTACTCCGAGACGTATTCCGGGGCGGCCTGCTCAGCCTGATTCTTTACTCCCCCTGGTTGATTTGGAGCACCTGGTACTACGGATCTCCCATCCCGCATACCGTTGTCGCCAAAGGCGACGCTCTGGGCCGATCTTTCAATTTCTGGCAAATCCTCAGTACGCTCATCCGCTTTCCTCTGGATATTCTATTGCACCAAATTGGTATTGTCTTTAACCCTATATATGCGGGGTTCGGAGGTTGGCCCCGGTTCGTCAATCCGGTATCGTCTTATATAACCCTGATTGGAGCGTTGTATTGGATCTTCCCGTTTGGCAGTCGCCCCGCCCGGAGATGCTCGTTGGCTTTTTTCCTCTGTCTGTATTATATAGATCGTGTTGTCCCCTTTCCTTATCCGTGGTACCTGCCATTCGCCGCCCTGTTCGGCATCATCGTGCTGGCCCTAATCGCGGAAGACTTGATTGGTCCGCTTCGTTCCCGTCGATTTGTAAGACCCTGGTTACAAATATCTTCTCTTGTGACAATGGCAATTATTGCGGTTGGAATTGCGAGCCTGTTCGCCTTAACCGCCTACCAGATGCGAATACAGCAGCGGGAGATAGAAAACGGAATCCGCGCAACCGTCGGGACTTGGTTGAAAGTAAATGCTCGGACGCCTGATGATACCGTATTTCTTGAACCCCTTGGCTATATAGGTTTCTTTTCTGGGCTCAAGATGTATGACGAACCCGGTCTCTCCTCACCGGAAGTTGTAGCCGCAAGGAAAAAAGTTGGCGGCCAGCAAGTGGCTCCTGTCATTAGAGAGTTGACTCCCGATTGGCTAGTTCTTCGACCCACGGAAGTCAATCAGTTATACCGTGAAGATTCCTCGCTTCTAAAGGAGGCTTACAGGCTTGAAGAAAAGTTTGATGCCCGCCCCCGGCTCAGGGATTACAGATGGATACCAGGCATTGGTTACCTCTATCGCGACTCAGTATTTCACTTATACAGACGCCGTAATTTCTGAATCAGGCCGGAAATGAATATTAATCAAATCCAGTCATCGTTCCTGCTCTACAGCCCATCCCCCTAAAGTGATTCTGCTTATCTTCCCCAATCCCAGTCCATTCCCCTACCACGCGATGACCCCGCTGGCGGTCTTCACGGTCGGGACCTTCCTGGAGAGACGGGGGATCGAAGTGGAGTATTTTGACGAGCGGGTGCAGACGCGGGAGGAACTGGAGGGTTTCCTGGCCCGGAAGCCGGAACTGGTCGGGGTTAGTTCCCTGACTTCGTTCCAGATACTGCGGGCTCTAACCCTGACCCGGCTGGTCAAGAATCGGCTCCCCGAAGTTCCGGTGGTCTGGGGCGGCGTCCACCCCAGTATGTGCCCGGAACAGACCCTGGCCGAGCCGGAGATCGACTACGTAACGATCAAGGAAGGGGAGGAGACTGTTCGCGAATTGTACCAGTTCCTCGTTTCGGGCGGTCCGCGCCTCGAGGACATAGCGGGGCTGTCCTGGAAGGACGCTTCGGGCTCGGTCCGGGTGAATCCCCCCCGGCAGTTTCTGGACGTTGATGAGTTGCCCTTCCCCTACCAGGGAAAGGCGGCCGAACTGCTGCCCCGGTACTTCCGTCCAGACGGTTCTTTTCCCACGGTCGGTTACCAGATGTCCCGCGGGTGTTACTTCAACTGCCGTTTCTGCTATAACGACTTCTACCACGACCGGAAGTGCCGGCGGAAATCTCTGGGGCTGGTCCGGAAGGAACTGGAGGAACTGGTCCGACTGGGGGCTGATAACCTCTTCTTCTACGACGACAGTATGGGAGGGGAGAAGAGATTCCTCCGGGACCTCGTGCCGGTGATGGAGGGACTGGGCCTGGAGTGGTCGGCCAGCCCCCGGATCAACTGTATCGACGAAAAATTGATCGCCGACTTTGAGCGGACCGGCTGCCAGTGGCTCTTCTTCGGCCTGGAGTCGCCTCTTGACCGGGTGCTGAAGTATATCGGCAAAGGTATCACCCGGGCCGAGATTGACCGCGGGGTGGAGATAATGCGGAGGTCGAAGATCATCAGCACCTACTCGCTGATGATCGGCTTCCCCGGAGAGAAAGAGGGGGAAGCCGAAGCGGTCCTCGACTACGCCGACGAGCTCCACCGGCTTCACCCGGAAGCTGAAATCGTGATCCAGCCCTACGCCCCGCTGCCCGGAACCGGCCTCTTTGAGGAGTCAGTGGAGAAGGGTTTTCGCCCCCCAGACCGTCTGGTGGACTGGAGCCGCTTTACGATGGATCAGATCCACACTCCCTGGTTGAAGGGGAAGCCGCTCTTCCAGAACGCATACCTCATATCCTTTCTCGCCTTCCGCTACGAACATATGCTTGGCGACCTCGACCGATTCCGCTGGGCCTACCGGATTGCTCACTATCTGGCCCTTTTCCGCTGGCGTCGCCGCTGGTTCCGGTTTTACCTTGAAGGAGCGGTCTACCGCTGGTACACCCGGTTTCAGTATCGTCGGGCCGGAGGAGGGGATCCGTGAAGACGGAAGTTCCCCTCAATGGAAAACCCTCGGCGGCGGTGATCATACCCGTTCACAACGACTCGGCCACCCTTTCCGCTACCCTGGAGACCGTTCTCCCGGAGGTCCGGGCCCAGGGCTGGGAATTGATCGTGGTCGATGACGCCTCTACCGACGGTTCGGGAAAATTGGCCGAAGCGCAGGGGGCCCGGGTGCTTCGACTGGATGAAAACCGGGGGGTGGCCGGGGCCCGGAACGCCGGGGCGGCTAAGGTTGATGTCGATATTTTAATTTTTGTTGATGCCGATATCGTACCTGCCCGGGGAAGCCTGACCGCGATGGTGAGTACTCTTTCCCAGAGGCCGGAGCTCCACGCTGTCGGTGCCTATCCACTGCCGGGTGACCTTAGTGCCGGGTGGAGTTCCCATTTCGTGGGCCTCCGCTCGGCTTGGGGCTACGGCTGGAAGGAGGGGGAGACCGAGCGAAATTTCTCATCGATCCAGTCGGAGTGCGGGGCGGTAAGGCGGCCGGTCTTCCGGGAACTGGGAGGTTTCCCGGAAATCTACAAGGGGGTGGGGATGGAGGAGTTCCAGATGGCCCACGAAATGGAGGTCCGGGGATACGGGAACGTGCTGATCCGGTCGGCATCCTACCGCCACCATTACAAGCCCCTATTTCACCGCTGCCGGATACTGTATGACCGGACCGCCCGCTGGGTGCCGCTCTTCTTCCGACGGAAGCGGTTCGAGTCCCCGGGGGCGGTGGGGACCCCGGGGGCGGGGGTCTCCTGCCTCCTGACCGCCCTGGCCCTGGCCGGGCTGGCGGCGGGGCTCTTTGTCCCCCCGGCGCTCATTCTGGCTCTTGCGGCCTGGCTGGTCCAGATCGGCCTGGAATGGAGCTTCTTTCGTTTCTCCGGCGCGCACTACGGCCCGCTGATGTCCGTTTACGGGTTTTTCGCCCTCCAGGTCCTCAATATCTCCATCGTCCTCGGCTTTATCCGGGGCCTGGGGCGGCTGTTTCGGAGAAGCCGGAGGCCGGGGAGGGTTAGTTGATGCCCCGTAACCTTGCCAACCGGCTCCGGGTCGTCCGCTCCTACCTGTTTCGCCGCCCCCGCATCCGGGCCTTTCCCCTCGAACTTCAGCTGGGGATCACCAATCGCTGCAACCTCGACTGTTCTTTCTGTCCCCAGCGGAAGAGCGGAAAGCCGAAAGGGGATATGTCAATCGACCTGCTGGACCGCCTTCTGGAACAGGCGGCCCCGTATGTGGACACGGTTGACCTGTCTTTTGACGGGGAGCCCTTTCTCCATTCTCGCTGGGCCGAATGCGTCGCGGCTTGCCGCCGCCGTGGTATCAATGCGATGCTGGAGACCAACGCCCTGCTGCTCGACGCAGCGCTGGCCCGGGAAGCGCTGGCGGCCGGGCTGGGATCGATCACCTTCAGTCTCGACGCCAACAGCGAGGAGACCTACCGGCAGCTGAAACCGGGGGGTGATTTCAACCGGGCGGTGGCCAATACGGAGCGGTTTCTTCGCCTGGCCTCCGGCCGGACAGATCGTCCCTATATCCAGATCCAGTTTGTGAAGACGCCGGAGAACTCGCACGAGGCCGATGCCTTCCGGAAACACTGGCGGGGGAGGGGGGCGGACGCCGTTCATATCAAGCCGATGCTCAACTTCGCCGGTTCCTGCGGCCCGCCCCCGGGCCGTCCGGCCCGGCGTCCCTGCCTCTTCCTCTGGACCTCCCTGGCCGTCCACTGGGACGGGACGGTCCCGCTCTGCTGCCTGGAGATCGAGGGCCGGACGGAGATGGGAAACGCCGCCGCCCGTCCGCTCGAGGAGATTTTCTCCGGGGACAGCTTCTCGGCCGTCCGGGAGCTTCACGCCCGGAAGTGCTATGGGAAACATCCGGTCTGCCGGAATTGTGACGTACCCTCGGTGGCCTGGCCGCTGGTTCTCGGATCCGCCCTGATCGGGGACCTGACCCGGAGGAAGTTGATCAATAGTTTGGGCTATTTTGCCGATCTGTGATAAGTTCAGTTTATGCGTCATCAAGCAAAAACAGGCGGCTGGCTGAGGGAATGGATCTCCCTCGGGGTAATTTTCGGCTCGGGATTGGTGATTATCAACGCCTTCTTCGGCCGCTTCCCGGTTTATTTTCTGGT
>PWXJ01000212.1 GCA_003561965.1 PVC group bacterium | reverse complement strand
TCCTTTCGCTTCAGTTCCGCGATCGCTTCCGTCAGGACATTGATCCCCTTGTGCGGCTTGGGGGAGCCCACGAAGCCGATCCATTTTTTCTCCGAATCCAGGCCGAGTCGCGCCCGGGCTTCCCGGCGGTCGGGAAAGAGGGATGGATCGAGGGAGACTGTATCACAGGCGTGGGGAATGTAAGTTCCTCCGAAGCGTTCTTGGAGAAAGCGGTTGCTGACCAACCGGACCGGCCATTGCCGGGCGCGGGTTTCCGCCCGCCAGACCCGGACAAACCCATTGGGTTCCCTCCGGGGCCGGATGATCAGGCTGAGGGTTTTCCGGAACCGGAGTGGGTGGAACCATCCCAGTTCCCAGTCGTCGATGTCGAGAACCCGGGGGCAGTCCAGCCTTTTCGCCGCCTTGTTGCCGGTATCCAGGACCAGCGGCAATGGCTTGCAGGACAGAATAACATCGCCTCCGATCATTCGGGATAATGCTTCGGCAGATTTATGGGCCTCCCCTCCGCCCGGCCAGGGGAGAGATTTTTCCGGCCATCCGTGGTCCCGGCAGGGGAGCCAGGTCGGGCCGCGGGCGAAGCCCACCACCTCAACCCGGAATTCCGGTTCCAGCATCCGCCCGAGCAGGTAGGCCCGCCCGAATCCGTTATCGGCCAGGTCGTTGACGACCAAGCTGACGAGCGGAGACTGCGAATTTCTTTCTCTATCCACGTCTGTTTACCAGTTCCCAAACGGAGGCGCTTACCTTCTCCGGTGATACCGCGTCCAGGCAGACCGGCTCCACCCGCCGGCATTCGACGTTCCGTACCCACTGATCGGGCAGGCAATCCTGGCGGCAGCCGAGAAACGGGCATTTCCCCAGGAGAACCATAGTCGGACAGGTGTCCAGGTCGCAGAGAATCCGTTCCGGGTCGGTGGAGCCGAAGAGGAGCACCCGGGGGGTCCGGACCGCTCCGGCGGCGTGGGCAAGGAACGAGTCCAGCCCGACAAACGCGTCCATCTCGGCCAGCACCGCAACGGATTCCCTCTCTGACAACCGTCCCCGAAGATCGACTGTGCCGGGGATGCTGGTTGTATCATCCTCCCCGCCCAGCAGCACCAGATTAAACCCTTGATTCCGAAGCAATCCCGCGAGTTTTGTCCAGTTTTCCTGTCTCCAGCGCTTGATTCGCGAACCGCTCAGGGGATGGATCCCCACCGCGGGAGACTTCACGCCCGACCGTTCCAGGAGCTCCCGGGCGCGATTTTTTTCTTCCGGCCGGACGGTGTAGTAGATATGCCGTTCGGACGGCCCCGCCCGGCAGTATCTCATCATAACATCCACAGCGTGGCCAGCCGGATCGATTTCGTATCGCGCCCGGACCTGGGCGTCCCCCTCGGCCGGGGAATTGGCGGGGAAGGTACAGATGTTTGTTCCCGATTCGATTAATTCAGGATACCTGGTTTGCACCCGCAGCTCCGCTTGCGGAAAACGCCGGCGCAGACCCCTCAGGATAGGCGTGGCCAGGAGAGTATCCCCCCGGGCCCCGTCCGCCCGGACCGAGATCGTCCGGGAGTCGGAGGGAATGTCGAAATCCGCCCGGCGGAAAAATGCCAGCAGTTCCCCGACGTAGCCGGCCCCGGAGGAGAGTTCGGTGTCGACATCGATAAGTTCAAGACCGCTTCGGAGGCCCAGTTCCCTCAGGGTCCGGCTGTCAAAGAGGCAGGTATGTGCCCGGGGCTTGAAATGCCTCCAGTTCCAAACATCCTTTGCGGCCTCGGCGCAGCCGGCATTGGGAACAACCGCCAGAATAATCCCTCCCGGCTGGAGGATCCTCGCGGCTGAGTTCATCTCCGTTACCGGGTCGGAGAGATGTTCCAGAACATCTATCATAGTGATGAGGTCGAACTGTTCTCCGGAAAAGGTGGAGGCTGACAGCGGTCCGCGCCGGACATCGAAGTTGTATTTCTTCCCTATTAGCTCGACCGCCCTGGTGTTTGCCAAAACTCCGCAAGAAGAATAACCTCTGGCTTTCGCCGCCCGGAGAAGGTGCCCGGAAGAGCAGCCGATGTCCAGGAGCCGGCCTGGCGGGACCCATTGCTCCGCCCGGGCCAGCCGGCGATGGCTCAGGAGGATTGCTTCCGCCTTGTTCTCGCCGGCATTTGAAACGACAATTCTTGTTTTCGGGCGGGGAGATACATAGCTCAGGCCGCAACAACCGCATTTTCGCAGTTTCAGGCCCGCGCAGCTTTCCCGGCCGTCTTCCGCGGGCGGGGTATGGCAGAGGGGGCAGGGGACTTCCTCGAGCCGGTCGTTCCGGATAAACTTTTCCAGTCGGGTCCCGAAGGAGCGGCCCCGGAAATAGATATATCTCCTCCGGAAAACCCGGAAGGCCCGATCTATGTATAGCCGCGCCAGCAGAAGCAGCTTGCCCGGGTCGGAACGTCCGGGCAGAGCCAGGACCTCCCGGGCGAGGCGGTATTGATTGCCGATGATCCGAGACAACATTCCTCTTCTCCACGAATAGAGCCTTCTGAAAATATCCCCAGTAAGCCACAGCTTGATCTGGGCTGGCGATTACTTGGTCAGTAGTGATTAATTCTGACACTATGAAATAGTCTGTAAGAATCTGAACCCTAAGGCGATTTATGAATACCGGGCAATATATTACGATTGTTCACCATCTCATCATATGTTATAGCCCCAGATGAATAGGCGGAATGGGGAGGCTCAGCAGCCGGAGTTTTTCATTGTTAACAACCTGTTCTATCCATATTCTGATTATAGTATCCACCCTGGGTTCAAGCAAAACTCAATTATCCCCGCTGGATCAGTTGACGGTCTCTTCCCGGCTGGAGCCTCCAACGAGTCAATTTGCCGAAATGAAAATTCTCTTTATGGTCATCGGGGATTATTCCCCTATCAGCGGCGTCGGGAAGACCGCCTGCAGCCTGGCGCGCGAGATTGCCCGAGACCAAGACCTGACCGTCATAGCTTCAGGTGAGTATAGCGGGGATCCTCAGGAAATCAATTTCCACCGGGCCCCTTTCTGGCATCCAGGGAAAGTCTGGGAGTATTTTATACCTCTGCCCGTGATCTGGAATTTTATCCTCGGAAGCTGGATCTGTAGAGTTTACCGGAAGCGGTTCGATGTTATCCACGTCTTCAACGGGCTGGTCTGGTCGAAATCCGCCCTGATTACCCTGCAGATGTGCCAGAAGGGGGCTTTCCGGGCGGCCGGGGGAAGGTCGTGGCGGGAACGGCTGCGGAGAAAGACGCCCAAGCACCTGGCCATACTTTTCCTGGAATGGCTGGTGTACCGATGGGGATTTTTCCGCCGATTGGTGGTCTGTTCCCGCGCGGAAAGAGACGAGGTGATCCGCTACTACGGGGTCAACCCGGAGAAGATCACCGTTATCTACAACGGGATCGATCCGCCCGACCTCTCCCGGGAAGAGGCCGCCGGGTTGAGAAGAGCCCGCCGGGCCGAGTCGGGCTACCGGGAGAGCGACCGGGTCTGCCTGTTTGTCGGCTACGACCTGAAGAGGAAAGGTCTGGGGGCCGTCCTCGAAGCCCTGGAATCGCTGCCCGGGAAGTACAAGCTCCTGGTCGTGGGGGGAAGGGATACACATGGGGAGTTCGGACAACTGATCCGGCGCCGGGATTTAAAGGAGCGGGTGGCGTTTTCCGGCCAGCACCGGGACCTGACGGGGTTTTACGCGGCGGCGGACATCTTCGTCCTCCCCACCCGCTATGAACCTTTCGGGACCGCCATCCTGGAGGCGATGAACTGGGGTCTGCCGGTGGTGACCAGCGAAACGGCCGGGGCGGCCGAGCTGATCACCCCGGGCCGGGAGGGCTTCCTCCTCGACGACCCGGAGTTCTCCGGGGCGATCGCCGCCCTCATCCGGCGGATCGGGGAGGGAGGGCGGGCGGCGGAGATGGCCGAGGCCGGCCGGGAGACCGCCCGGGGTTGCACCTGGGAAAAGCGGGGCCAGGAACTGCTGGATCTATACATCAATCTCGGATCCCCGAAATAATCCACAAGGCGCCGCTGAAGCCCGCTTCCCCGGTCGGGGATTTTTTCTCCAGCTGTTCTCCTTAACTGCGATTATCTCGTCTGTTTCCTCTATTATCTCTCCCGTTACCGGCCGCAGAGCGTATCCTATTTCCCGGAGAAAGTTACAGCATTCCCGGTGTGTCGCCGGTCCGTGGGTGGAGAGAAATATGACCGGATACGATTCAGCCAGGGTTCGCTTGGCCCCCGCCAGCACCGGCAGCTCGCCGCCTTCGACGTCGATCTTGATGAAATCGGGAGGAGGGACCTCCCGGTTGGAGACGAGACCGTCGATAGTTACCGTCTTCACCCGGTATTGTCCCTGGGGTGAAATACGGCCCATCATACTAGTCTTCCCCGTCGCGAAACCGGTTGCTCCGGGAGCGTCCGATACCGCGGCCTCGATAACCGCCGCGTTGGTTATCCGATTTATTCTCAGATGCTCGTAGAGATAGAAGAGATTATCCGGCAACGGCTCAAACGCGAAAACCCTTCCTTCCGGTCCGACCAGGATTGATGCGAGGAGGGTATAGAATCCGACGTGGGCGCCGATGTCAAAGACGATGCTTCCCCCGGCAACCAACTTCTCGAACGCAATCCTCTTTTCGTATTCGTAGCTTCCCACCCAGCAAGCGTGATAACTGGAGCCGGCGATCCACCTTCGGCCCCGGAGGTTCCCCTGCAGGATGGGTAGTTGTAATCCGGCGGGGATCAACTTCAGCGGCAAACGGATTATCCTGCCGAGCCAGTTTCTATGGGGCAAACCGGTGAATTTCATAATTATTCCGAATGTACCCCCTGACTGTCTGTCGCGGCTGGATGACCTAAAACCGCCCCGGTTTCTTCCAGGGTCGAGATCAGTTCCAGGAGGTCGCGCCGGGCGGCCTCTTCTTCCACCTCGTATTCCTCCAGGATTTCCCCCAATATATCTTCCAGCCGCCTTTTCCCGTCCAGTCTCTCCCAGACGAAGGCCCCGGTCTCGTTCAGAGTCAGCATCCTCCCCGCCCCTTGAGTCTCCCGGGTGATCGGGATCAGGATCGCCTCCCCGGCGATCACCCGGTAAACCACGTCCGG
>PWXJ01000315.1 GCA_003561965.1 PVC group bacterium | reverse complement strand
CTATAGTATTTATGAGAACCGGACGGGCAGCGCGGCGATAGAGGTTTGGACCAGGCTCTCACCCGGGGCGAGGGCGTGCCCCGGGCGGTCTTCCGAATTAACCCTCCGGCGGGACAAGCCCGCCGGGGGGACCGGGTCAGGGCGCCGGGACCAGGGTCCCGGTCTGGACCAGGGCTTCGGTCAGGGCGGAGCCGTCGGCGTCCAGGACCTCATCCGGGTCGAGGCCGAAGATGGCGGCCACCGTGGGGGCGACATCGACGTTACCCCCGCCTTCCAGGACCAACCCCGGTTTCACCCCGGGCCCGGAAAAGACCAGGGGCACCAGCCGGTCGGAGTCGGCGGTCGATCCGTGCTGGCCCCGGCTGGGGAAGGCGTGGGTGTAGTTGGGGTCGATGTCGAGGTAGAAATCCCCCGACCGTTCCGGGTGGTTGAAGTTGATCTCGGAGAGGGTTCCGTCCCGCCCTTCCAGGGGGTGCTCGGTGTAGATCTTCGCCACCCAGGGGACCCGGCGGAGAATCTCCAGGGCCTCCCCGGCCCGGCCGGGGTCCCGGAGGTGGAGGGAGACCGCCATCCCGCCCCGGCCGAAGATCGAGTGGACGATCCCGGCCTCGGCCAGCTCGGGGATATCCGGCTCGCCCCGGGGGGAACGGATCACGTTCTCCGGGTTGAGGACCTGGGTGAAGCCGTGGTCGGCGACGATAACGATCACGCTGCTCTCCCGTTTCC
Source organism: PVC group bacterium (assembly GCA_003561965.1). Classification (GTDB taxonomy): domain Bacteria; phylum Auribacterota; class Erginobacteria; order Erginobacterales; family Erginobacteraceae; genus Erginobacter. The sequence continues at coordinate 4,396 of PWXJ01000315.1, read as the reverse complement.
CCAGGCGTTCGAGGAGTTCGAGGAATTCCCCGACCAGGCGGTCGGCCTGCATCACCGCCAGGTCGTAGTATAACGAGTCGGGCCCGAACTGGTGACCGACGTAGTCGGTCGTGGCCAGATTGGCGATAAAGAACCTCAGCCCCTGCTCCTCCACCGCCTCGGCCATCTTCGCCGCCATCGCCAGGTTCAGGGAGAGCATCGAGTGGAACGACCTCTCCTCCGAACCGTCGATCTCCCGCTCGTAGCGGTTCTCCCAGACCGAGTCGGGGACGTAATCCCTGATCTCGACCTGGACCGCGGCCCCCCGGCCCCCGACCAGCTCGTAGCCCTTCATCGCCAGAAAGCCGGTCTTCACGCCTTCGGCTTCCAGCGCCTCGAAGATGGTCGGAACCGGGATCTCTTCCGCGGCCTCGGCGAACGAGGGCCGGTCGGTCCGGTGAAAGCGGTAATTCCGGTCCCGGTAGGACGAACCGACCACCCCGTGCCGCTGGGCGTAGACCCCGGTGGGGAAGGTGACGAAGTTGACCCGGGTGGCGGTGGGGATGACCGCCTCGGCCTCGGGCCAGTAGGCCCCGGCGTCGATCAGTCCGTCGATCACCGGGGTGGGGACGGACGGCAGCTTATCCGCCCGGAGCCCGTCGATGGCGATCACGTAAACCGAGAGGTTATCGGAAACCCCGGATCGGGCGGCCGGGGAAAAAACCCCAACCGCCAGAAACAGGATGGAAAAGTATAAAGCCGGCCGGAGAAACAAACTCTTTCTGGAAAAGGACATCGTCTTCTGCCTCCTTTGCCCCGCCGTCCGGGCGGAGCCTTGCCCGTGAATTGAATAAACAACTATAACACCCGCCGGCGGACGGCGCAAGAACAGAGACACCGGTGACCCGGAAAAGTAGATGACCGCGGCCCGGCGCTCAGGCTCTCTCCACCCGGGCCCTGACCCGGCCGGCGGAGGCCATCGCGTTGCGGGTATCGACCACCAGCCGGGCGTGGCGGCCGACCAGCCGGTAATCGACCGCCCGGTGGTCGGTGGCGATCAAAACGGCGTCGGTCTCCCCGAGCAGCTTCGGGGTCAGTCTCCGGGAGCGCATCCGGAAGCGGTACTTCCGGGTCCGGGGGAGGACCGGGACGTGGGGGTCGTGGTAGCCGACCCGGGCCCCGGCCGCTCGGAGCAGCTCGATCAGCCTTAAGGCCGGGGATTCGCGCATATCATCGACGTCCCGCTTGTAGGCCACCCCGAGGATCAGGACCCGGCTGCCCTTCAGGCTCTTCCGTTCCCGGTTGAGAGCCTGCTGGAGGCGTTCGATCACCCGCTCGGGCATCGCGGTGTTGATCTCCCCGGCCAGCTGGATGAACCGGGTCGGGAGGTCGAACTCCCTGGCCCGCCAGGTCAGGTAGAAGGGGTCGATCGGGATGCAGTGCCCGCCCAGGCCGGGGCCGGGGTAGAAGGGGGTGTAGCCGAAAGGCTTGGAGGAGGCGGCCTCGATCACCTCCCAGATATCCACCCCCATCTTCTCGAAGACGATCTTCAGCTCGTTGACCAGGGCGATGTTCACCGAGCGGTAGATGTTCTCCAGCAGCTTGGTCGCCTCGGCGGCGTCGGGACTGGAGACCGGGACGGTCGAGGGGACGATGGCGTCGTAGAGTTTCCGGGCCAGGCGGAGCGAATCCCGGTTCAACCCGCCGACCACCTTGGGGATGGTGGCGGTGGCGAAGTCGGGGTTGCCGGGGTCTTCCCGCTCCGGGGAGAAGGCGAGAAAGAAATCCTTCCCCGCGGTCAGGCCGGTCTCTTCCAGTATGGGCCGGAGCACTTCCCGGGTGGTCCCGGGGTAGGTGGTGCTCTCGAGGACCACCAGCTGCCCCGGCCGCAGCGTCCGGGCGATGGCGGCGGCGGTGGACTGGATGTAGGTCAGGTCCGGCTCCTGGTGGCTGGTCAAGGGGGTGGGGACGCAGATCAGCACGCAGTCCATCTTCCCCAGGAGCCGGAAATCGTCGGTGGCGGGGACCGCTCCCTCCCGGAGCAGTTCCCGGACGGCGGAAGGCGGGATATGTTCGATGTAGCTTTGCCCGGAGAGGATCTTCTCCACCTTGGCCCGGTCGAGGTCGAAGCCGGTCACCGGAAATCCGGCCCGGGCGAACTCGATCGCCAGGGGAAGGCCGACGTAACCGAGGCCGATCACTCCGATCCGGGCGGACCGGACCTCGAGTTTGCCCAGAAGCTTCCCGGCCTGCTGATTCTTCAACTTGCCTGGCCGGTGGCGGTTATTCCGGAAGCGCGGCAGGCGGGAACTGGTCCGGGGCGGCCGGACCGGGGTCAAACCGAGGCGGGGGAGCCGGCTGGAAACCCGGGCCGTACTGGATATCGGCCCCTTCCCGGAGCCGGGTCAGGTAGGCCCCGATAACCTCCTGCTGCCGCTGGCCGGTCAGGAACATCCCGATCTGCTCGGAGACTTCCTCCAGGGGAGCCGTGCCGGCGTCGCGCTTGTCGCTGACCTGGATCAGGTGGTAACCGAACTGGGTCTCCACGATCTCGCTCAGTTCCCCCGGTTCGAGGGCGAAGGCCGCTTCCTCAAATTCCGGGATCATCTGGCCCCTTCCAAAGAAACCCAGGTGGCCGCCCCGGTCGGCGGAACCGACGTCCTCGGAAGCCTCCCGGGCCAGTTCGGCGAAGTCCTCGCCCTCCTCGATCCGTTCCCGGAGAGCCTCGAGCTGACCCCGCTTGGCGGCCCGGGACTCCTCGGTCTCTCCCGGGGTGGTCTGGATCAGGATGTGGCTGGCCTCGATCTGCTCCGGCTGTTCGAACTGGTCGAGGTTCTCGAAGTAGAAGGTTTCGATCTCCTCGTCGGTCGCCTCGATATCGGGAGGAAACTGACCTTCGACCAGCTTCTGGATCTTCAGGTTCCCCCGGATATCCTCCCGGAGGGTATCCATCGTCATCCCGGCCATCCCCAGCTGGGACTCAAACTCGGCCCGGCTGGGAAACTGGGCGACGATCTCCTCGATCTGGGCGTCGATCTCCGCTTCGGTCGGGGTGACCCCCTGCCGGAGGGCCTCCCGGAGGAGCAGGTCCTGGTTGATCAGGGACTCGACCGCCTGCTGGCGGAGCATCGGCCGCAGCTGCTGGAGCTGCTCGGGGGGAATCTGCATCGAGTACTGCTGAATCAGGGCGTTGAGCTGCTGGTTGAGCATCGCCCCGGTGATCTCGGTCCCCTCGACCCGGGCCACCATCGCGTCAGGGGCGACCTCCGCACGCGGATCGGGTGCGGGCGGGGCGGCCGGGTCCTCTTCTCTCCCGCAGCCGGCGGAGATAACCCCGGCGGCCAGGATTAAAATCAATAAAATCCGCGTTTTCTTCTTCATCACACTGCTCCCTGGTCGGTTGAAATTGAAAAACAATATAATCAAGGGCCGGGAAGTTCCCGGCTTCAAAGGGCTAAGTATCTACCACCCGCGAGACCCGAGGTCAAACATAAAAATAAGCTATTTACATCAATAGACGTCCGGGGTAGGATAATTGTTCAGGTTGGAAGCCCAATACCGTCCGGTTCACGGTTCAAGCCGGATAAACCACAAGGAGGCTGGAGATGATTATTTCCCGGGCCGCCCTCTGGGCGATCCTGATCGGTTTCTTCGTCTTCACCGCCGCGGCGATCGTCCTGGTCAACCGCAACGTCAGCTGGACCGGGGATATCCCCGCGGATTACGAAGACGCCCAGGTGATGGACGTCTGGTAGCAGCCCCCCTCGGCCGGTCAGAAGATCCCGAGAAACCTCTTCCTCCGGCTTTCCAGTCCCTCCCGGCAGCCGGCCAGCTGCCGGCTGTATCTGGCCGCCCGGTCCCGAACCCGGGCGGCGGTCGCCAGCAGCCACTTCTTTTCCCGGTAGGTCCCCCGGTTGTATCCCCCGTGCCCCTCGTGGTAGGCCAGGTAGAGCCGGTAGGGGTCGTGCCGGGAGATCCCGGAGCGCCGGTGGCTCCGGTCGCAGTACCAGCCGACGAAGTCGATCGCGTCGCCGAACCGGGTCCGCCGGGCGTACCGGTTCCCGGTCTCCCGCCGGTACATATCCCAGGTCCCGTCGAGCGCCTGGGCGTAACCGTAGGCCGTCGAGGGGCGGCTCCCGGGGATAAAGCCGAGTATCCGCTCCCGGCGGGGACGGGCCCGGGCCCGGAAGGACGACTCCTGGTGGATGATCGCCATCATCGTCGGGATCGGCACCCCCCACCTCTCATAGGAATCCCGGGCGTCCCGGTACCACCGCGGGTTCTCCTCGAAGATCAAGCAGATGTCGTTGATGTTCGACGGCGGCCCGGCGGCGCAGCCGGCCAGCAGCGCCGCCAGCCCGGCCGCTATCCAGACGGGATAACCCGATTTTCTTTTTTTGACGGGATTCACGGGATG
>PWXJ01000168.1 GCA_003561965.1 PVC group bacterium | reverse complement strand
TGGGGAGAGGGAAGACAGTCGGGAGCTGGTCGGCCGGCAGGGGGGGACGGGAGCCGGGGGTTCAACCGGCGGAGGGGGACGCGTCGGGCGGGGATGATTTCTTCTCGGCAGTGGGGGACGACTTCTTCGCGGCCGGGGGGGATGACTTACTGGCGGTGGTTTTTTTCTTCTTCTTTCCGTCCTCGGGTTTTTTCTTTCCAGCCGCGGGCTTCTTCTTTTTGGCGGCGGGCTTTTTCTTCCTGGCGGCCGGTTTTTTCTTCTTCTTGGCGGCTTTCGCCTCCAGGCGCTCGACGGCTTCTTCCAGGGTGATGCTCTCCAGGTCGGTGTCCGCCTTCAGGGAGACGTTGGTCCGGTTGTGGTTGAGGTAGGGGCCGTAGCGGCCGTCCATAATCCGGACCGGGGCTTCGTCGCCGGGGTGTTTCCCCAGTTCCTTGAGGGCCTTCTTGCCCTTGCCTCCCCGCCGGGCGGGGGCCCGGGCGATGACTTCCACCGCCTCCTCCAGGTTGACCTCGAGGACGTTATGGGGTTTTTTCAGGGAGGTGAATTTCCCGTCGTGGAGGAGGTAGGGCCCGAAACGGCCCAGGCCGGCCTTGACCGGTTTGCCGGTCTCGGGGTGGTCGCCCAGGTTCCGGGGCAGCTCGATCAGCTTCAGGGCCGTCTCCGGCGTTACCCGGTCGAAGGGGATCTCCTGCGGCACTCTGATCCGCTTCGGCTTGTCCTTTCCGGATCCGTTCTCCCCCCGCTGGACGTAGGCCCCGAAGGGACCGAGCTTGAGATAGACCGGCTGCCCGGTTTCGGGGTCGTCGGCCAGCTTTCTCGGGCCGTCTTCCTTCTGGACCATCAGCCGCTCGATCAGTTCCTTCGAGAGATCGGCGGGGGGGATCTCGGGGGGGATCGAGGTCCGGACCGCCTCCCCGTCCTTCTCCCAGGCGAGGAAGGGGCCGAAACGGCCGATCCGGACCTCGACCGGGGGGTCTTCCAGCCGGAAGGCGACCAGCGACCGGGGGTCGACTTCAGCTTCCTTGACCCGGACCCGGCCCTGGAGTCCCTCGTCGCCCAGGTAGAAGTTCCGGAGGTATTCCAGCCAGCCCCGGTCGCCCCGGGCGATATTGTCGAGCTGGTCCTCCATCCCGGCGGTGAACTTGACATCGACCAGGTCGGAGAAGTGGTCTTCCAGCAGTCGGGTCACGGCGAAGGCGGTGAAGGTGGGTATAAGCTCCCGGGCCCGCCGGAAGACGTAGCCCCGGTTGATGATGGTGCTGATGATCGAGGCGTAGGTGCTCGGCCGCCCGATCCCCTCGTCCTTGAGGACCTTGACCAGCTCGGCCTCGGTGAACCGGGCCGGGGGCCTGGTCTCGCCGGTCCGGGGCTCCAGTTCTTGGCAGTCAACTTCCTCCCCGTCTTCGAGCGGGGGAAGAATCTCGCTGCGGTCGGCCGGCCTGGCCTCCGGGCGGTCGCTGCCCCGGACGTAGGCCTTGAAGAATCCGGGGAAGTCGACGATCCGGCCGTTGGCCCGGAAGAGGGCTTCCCCGGCGGTGATCGAGACGGTCTGGAAGCGGAGCCGGGCCGGCTTCATCTGGGTGGCGATGGTCCGCTTCCAGATCAGGTCGTAGAGGGCCGCCTCCGGCCCGGCCAGGGGAAGCTGCCCAGTCGGGCGCATCTCCCGGCCGGCGGGGCGGATCGCCTCGTGGGCTTCCTGGGCGCCTTTTTCCTTGGATTTATACCGCCGGGGTTTGGGGTTGAGGAAATCCTCGCCGTAGAGGTCGGCGATCCGTCTCCGGGCGGCGGTGATCGCCTCCTGGCTGAGGTGGACGGAGTCGGTCCGCATATAGGTGATATAGCCGTTCTCGTAGAGTCTCTGGGCGATCTTCATCGTCCGCCCGGCGGCCAGCCCGAGCTTGCGGCTGGCCTCGATCTGGAGGGTGGCGGTGGTGAAGGGGGGGTAGGGTTGGCGGACCGCGGATTTTTCCTCCAGGTCGGAGATTCGCCAGGATTCGTCTTTCAGCTTTTCGATCAGACCCCCGGCTTCTTCCTCGGTCAGCAGCAGCCGGTCCTTTCCGGCGGCCAGCTTCCCGGTCGCCGGGTCGAAGTCCCGGCCGGTGGCCAGGATCTTACCTTCCAGGGAGTGGAGCTGGGCCTCGAAGCGGTGTTTTGGGGAGTCGGGCCGTTTGTTGAGCAGGGCCTTCAGGCTGAAGAAGGTCGCGGGATGGAAATCCCGCCGCTTACGTTCCCGTTCGACCAGCAGCCGGACCGCGACCGACTGGACCCGTCCCGCCGAGAGGCGGGGGGCGATCTTCTTCCAGAGCAGAGGGGAGAGGGTGTAGCCGACCAGGCGGTCGAGGATCCGCCGGGCCTCCTGGGCCCGGACCAGGTTGGGGTCGATCTCCCGGGGGGACTCCAGGGCGCGGCTGATCGCCTCGGGGGTGATCTCGTGGAAGACCATCCGCCGGACCGGGCACTCAGGTTTCAGGACCTCGGCCAGGTGCCAGCCGATCGACTCCCCTTCCCGGTCCTCGTCGGTGGCCAGCAGTAGTTCCGAGGAGTCCTTGACCAGTTTCTTCAGGGCGGAGACGGTCTTCTTCTTGGAGGAGGGGATCACGTAGATCGGCTGGAAGTCGTTCTCGACGTCGACCCCCATCCGGGCCCAGGGCTTGCCCTTGCGGGAGGCCGGGATCTCGGCGGCGGAGGAGGGGAGGTCGCGGACGTGCCCCAGGGAGGACTCCACCCGGTATCCCCCGGGGAGAAAGGACCGGATCGTCCGGGCCTTGGTCGGGGATTCGACTATGACTAACTTTTCCATCGCTGCTTACCGCTTACTGATTACTGATTACTGATCACCGATCACCGGCCCCTACCGCCGGGCGGGCAAACTGTATACCCCAAGCCGCCGGGGAAACAAAGAATAAATTTGTTTTCTCCCCCCGGGCCGATAATTGGTTGCCTGCCGCGGCTTCCTGGCATAAAGTAACTGCGGTCTCTTTCTCCGGCGCCGGCCCGGGGAGAGCCAACTGAAACCAGGGAAAGCGGGATGCTGATCAGGCAGGTATTGAAAAGGTTCGGGGTCTGGATCTCCTACGTCGCCCTGGTCCTGACCGGGTTTGCCTGTTTCGCCTTCTTCCGCTTCCCCCTGAACTTTATGCGGGTCCGGGGCAAGGACAATATCCCCAAGCAGGGCAAGAAGGTCCTCTTCGTCTCCAACCACCTCTCGATGTACGACTCCTTTCTGATCGCGGTGGCGGCCTTCTTCCCCTCGATCCTGACCCGGCCCTCCCGCCCCCCGGTGAATTTCGCCGCCGAGGAGAATTTTTTCAACCGCTGGTACATCAGCATCCTGATGCGGGTCCTCCGGACCGTCCCGGTGAAGAAGGGACGGAGCGACCCCTTCCTGATGCGCAAGTACGCCGAGTTTCTCGAAAAGCGGAATATCCTGATCTTCTACCAGGGGACCCGCTCCTACGACCTGAAGCAGATCAAGTCCGGACCCGGTTACGTGATCGCCGGCGCCGAGGAGCCGCTGACGGTGGTCCCGGTTTACCACGAGGGGATCACCCGGATCTTCAGCCGGGGGGGGCCGAAGACCAGGGGGTTCTGGCGCTGGATCCCCCGGAGTCTCTTCCGCCGGACCACGGTCAGTTTCGGCCCGCCGATCACCTTCGAAGACCTGATGGGGATAGAGGACCGGCGGGAGAGGATCGAGGCGATCAACCGGAGGATCACCGCCCGGATCGAGGAACTGCGGAACCCGTCCGGTGAGCCGGGAGCGGACGGCGGGCCGTCGTGAACTGGGTCTCCCTGATCGGGTTCACCGCCGCCGTCTGTACCACGGCCGCCTTCGCCCCCCAGGCGGTCAAGGCCTGGAAGACCCGGACCACCCGGGACATCTCGCTGCTGATGTACCTGGTTTTCGTCACCGGGGTCACCCTCTGGATGATCTACGGGATCCTGATCTCCGATTACCCCGTGACCCTGGCCAACGCGGTCACCCTCCTGCTGGCCCTGGTCATCCTGGCGGCCAAGCTGAAGTTCGGCTGAATTTATCCTCACCGCGGAGGCGCGGAGAGTCTTTCGGTTGAGATCGCGTCGTCGCTTAAGCTCCTCGCGATGACAATTTGTTTTTGTTGGACAGGCCGGTAACAACGCCGCCCTCCAATCCCGCGCGACGGTGGGAGTGGGGTGGCCGCGGACTATCTTCTGAACTTTCCCTCCGGCGGGGCAAGCCCGCCGGGGGGGTACCCTGTTGCCGGGACCTGCGCAGTTACCGGGGGAGGGGGACGGGGTTGGCGGGCGGCCGGCCGGCCAGCATCGCCGCCAGGTCCTCACCGGCCATCACCGCCATCCGGGTCCGGGTCTCGACCGTGGCCGAGCCGATATGGGGCAGGAGGACGACGTTCTTCAGGGTGAGCAGTCCCGGGTGGACGTGGGGTTCCTTCTCGTAGACGTCGAGCCCGGCCCCGGCGATCTCCTGCTCCCGCAGGGCCTCGGCCAGGGCCTCCTCATCGACCACCGCCCCCCGGGAGACGTTGATCAGAAAGGCGGACTTTTTCATCCGTCGCAGTTCCCCTCGTCCGATCAGGCCGCGGGTCTCCTCGGTCAGGGGGACGTGGAGGGAGGCGAAGTCGGACTCCGCCAGGAGGCGGTCGAGTTCGGCCGGTTCCGCCCGGGTCCGCTTCTCCAGTTCGCGGTTGCGGCGGGGATCGGAGTAGATGACCTTCATTCCGAAGGCGGCGGCGCGGAGCCCGACCGCGGTTCCGATCCTCCCCGCCCCGACGATCCCCAGGGTCTTGCCGTAAAGCTCGGTCCCGAGAAAGAGCATCGGGCCCCAGCCGGTGAACTCCCCCCCCCGGAGGAACCGGGCCGCTTCCGGGATCCGGCGGGCGACCGCCAGGAGGAGGGCCCAGGTCAGTTCGGCGGTGGCGTCGGTCAGGACCCCCGGGGTGTTGGACACCCCGATCCCCTTTTCCGCCGCCGCCTCGAGGTCGATATGGTTGTAGCCGACCGACATCGTGGCCACCGACTTCAGATCGGGAACCTGGTCCAGGAAAGCCCGGTCGATGGCGTCGGTCAGCAGGCAGAGCAGCCCCTCCTTGCCCCGGCAGAACCGGACCAGTTCCTCCGAGGTCAGAACCCGGTCCTCCGGGTTGACCTCGACCCGGAGACCGGCCTGTTTCAGTGACTCCAGGCCCGGTTCGGGGATCGGGCGGCTGACGAAGACTTTGGCTGACATAAATTATTCCTTCCGGTTGGCGGAGTTCTGTCCGGGGGCCGGGCCGGGACGAGATCGGTTCGGCCGGGCCGGCCGCCCGGATGAGCCATTATACAGCTTTCTCATCCAAACAAAGGAAAAAATTCCGGTTGGGATCGGGCGGGACAATCCGGATCGGGGGGTCAGACCACCAGCCGCTGGAAGAGGGGGCGGACGAGGTCGATCGCCCGGTAGGCGCAGGTCTCGTGGCAGCAGAAGCAGCGGATGCAGCCCGTGGTCCGGATCGCGGCCTTTCCCTTCGGCATCTCGATCACCCCGACCGGGCAGACCCGCTCGCAGTCGCCGCAGCCGACGCACTTTTTCCGGTTGATCCGGGGCCGGGTGCTCAGGAGATACTTGGCCACCGGCATAAAGGGCATCGCCCAGCGGGGGAAGGGGTGGGGGCGTCCGGGAGGGACCCGGAAACTCTCCGGCCGGACGCTCTCGACGGTCTCTCCCCGGATCTCGATCCCGGAGAGGTCCTTCTCCAGCAGACCCCGCCTCACGCATTCCCGGACGGTCGGGACGTCGAGGGGGTCGATCCCGATGATCCGGCTTAAGACCACGTCGATCTCCGCCGGGCCGGTCCCGGCCACCACCAGTCCCAGCTCCTTCCGGTCGCCGGCGCCGGGCCCGGCCCCCTCCATCGCCCAGACCGCGTCGATGATGGTCAGGGCGGGGTCGGCGAAATCGGCGATATCCACCAGCATCGAGGCGAAGTCGTCGACATCGGGGAACCGGGCGTGGTAGCCCGGCTTGATCAATCCCGGAACCAGCCCGAAGAGATTCTTGACCGCGCCGGTCAGGATGGTGAAGGAATGGGTCTTGAGCTTGCCCAGGTTGATGATCACGTCGGCGTCCAGGGCGGCGTCAATGACCTCGATCCGTTTCACCGTCCGTCCCCGGGGCAGGGGGACGGTCCGGAAGCCGGACCCGAGGGCCAGGTCGGCCCCGCTGGCCAGGGCCGCCCGGTCGAGGCCGCAGGCCCGGTAGAGCTTGAGCAGGGTATTCCGGTTGTGCTGGAGGGCGGCCCCCGGGCTGTCCCCGATGATTGGCTTTCCCCCGGCCTTCTTCACCAGTTCCGCCGCCGCCCGGACCAGGGCCGGGTGGGTGGTTACCACCTCCTCCTCCCGGGCCTTCCGGAGGAGGTTGGGCTTGAGCAGGACGGTCTGCCCGGGCCGGACGAAATTCTCCATCCCGCCCAGCGGCTCCAGCACCCGTTCCAGGGCCTTCAGCGGTTCCTCCCCGTAATAGTGGGGGCATCTGTCTATAACGACGGTCTTCATAATCAGCCGGGCCGTTTCTCCCGGGGGAGGACCAGGTTCAGGCGGCGGGCCAGCCAGGGGGTGGAGAGGGCCTGGACCAGGAGGGTGACCAGGATGGCCAGGAAGACGATCGCCTGGACGAAGTCGTTGAAGACCGCCTGCATATTCCCGGGGAAGCCGAGGTTGATGGTGGCCAGCGAACCGGCCAGGGCCGCCGGCATCACCCCGGTCTCGCGGACCCAGCTCAGGAACAGTTTCTCCTTGCCCGTCCAGCGGTTCTTCCGGTCGAGGCCGAAGCAGCTATAGACCACCGCCGGCCGGCTGACGAAGATGAACCCGGCCAGGAGAATGAGTCCGCCCACCAGATAATTCTGGACCGAAACGAAGTTGATCTGGCTGCCCAGAATGACGAAGATCATCATTCGCGAGAGCACGGCCAGGTTCCCGCTGAAGATCGACAGCTTCGCCTCCTCCGACCCCCGGGCCCGCCGGGGTAGAACCTCCCCGGCGTTGCTCCAGAAGACCCCGGCCAGGAAGGCGGCCAGGAAGCCGCTCCCCCCCAGGTATCCGGAGAGGGCGTAGGCCCCGACGGCGACGGGGACGGTCAGGATGTCGGCGGAGTCGCGGAAGAAGCCGACCTTGCGCTCCGAGACCAGGATCCCGGCCAGCAACCCCAGCCCGGCCCCGACCCCGCAGCCGATCAGGAGCTGGACCGCGAAGCCCCCGGCGGCGGCGGCCAGGCTGACCTGACCCTCCCGGATCAAGGCGACCACGGTGACGAAGAGAATCGCCCCGGTAACGTCGTTGAAGGCCGACTCGCTCTCGATCACCACCTCCAGCCGTTCCTTCAGCCGGATCTTCTGGAGGATCGGGATCAGGGTGGCGGGGTCGGTCGGGGCTAAAACCACCCCGAGGAGGAGCGCGGGCGCCCAGGGGAGGGCGGGGATGAGGAGCCGGGCGAAGAACCCGACCAGGATCGCGGAGATGAGCACCCCCGGCACGGCCAGCAGCGCGATCACCTTCCCGTAGCGGAGTATGGTCTTCAGCCTCAACCCCAGCCCGCCCTGGAAGAGGATGTAGGAGGCCCCGAAGGTGACCACCAGCTGGTTGGCGATCGAGGCCTCCCGGATCGGGACCCAGAAGGGAACGGTGGGGCTGATAATCACCCCGGCCAGGAGAAAGAGGATGACGTCGGGCACCTTGAGGGCGTTGGCAATCCTCTGGGCGATCAGGGCCGCCGCCAGGATGATGGTGACGTCGCTGAAGGCGACCAGGATCAGCCGGCCGGTGTCCGGCGCCTCGGCCGCCCCGGACAGGGCGGAGAGCAGTTGGTTAACGACGGTAATCATATCAGGTATAGCGGAATCACGCGTCTGCTTTTCCCGCGGTTCGGGTTGGGGACGTGCCAATCCGGAGCGAAAGCCTGAGCAACGGATTATATCGGAGAAATATCTTCCTTCCAGTCTTTTTTCGTGGCAATATTTTTGGTTCGCGTCGCCGATGGTGGACCGAACCGGCGCGGGGGATAAACGAACAGTGAGCCGATCGCCGAGAAAATTCTTTCATAATTTCATCCCCGGCCGGGTCTTCTCCCTGGCCTTTCCGCTGATGCTGGGGATGATGTCCCAGGTGATCCTCAACGTGGTCGACGCGGCGATGGTCGGGCAGCTGGGAGCGGCCGAACTGGCGGCCGCCGGCCTGGGGTCGATGGCCTTTATGGTGGTGGCGATGGCCTTCGAGTCCCTGGGCACCGGGACCCAGATCCTGGTCTCCCGGGAGTGGGGGGGGAAGAAGCGTTCCGGCGCCAGCCAGGTCCTCTCCAACTCCCTGGTCCTGACCCTCCCCCTCGGGGCCCTGCTCTCCTCCCTGGCCTTCTTCCGGGAGATCCCCTTCATCCCCCTGCTGGTCGACGAGGTCAATGTCCAGGAGCTGACCACGATTTACGTCCGCTACCGCTTCGTCTGCCTCTTCTTCTTCCTGATCTTCTCCTCCTTCCGCGGTTACTTCGACGGGGTGGGCAAGACCCAGATCCGGATGAAGTATATGATCATCGTGGTCAGCCTGAATATCCTCCTCAACTACCTGCTGATCTTCGGCAAGTGGGGGCTGCCCCGGATGGAGGTGGCGGGCGCCGCCCTGGCCTCGACCCTGGCGGTGACCGCGGGGACCTTCTACATCCTGATCTGCGCCTGGCACGACAAGGTCTTCAAGGAGCATCCCTTCTTCCGGCGGCGGAATTTCCACTGGAAGACGGTCTGGGACATCGCCTACTACTCCCTGCCCAAGGGCGCCCGGATGTTCTTCTTCTTCGGGGCGTTCCTGGTCTTCTTCAAGTTCGTCGGGATGACCGAGACCGCCCCGGATGAGGTGGCGGCGGTACTGGCCGCCACCAACATCCTGGTCACCATCCTCTCCTTCTCCTTTATGCCCGGGGTGGGGATCGGGATCGCCGGGGCCACCCTGGTCGGGCAGACCCTGGGGGCGGGGAAAGTCACCGCCGCCCGTCATTACGGCTGGGCCTCGACCCGTTTCGGCGTCCTCTTTATGGGGCTGGCCGGCCTGCTCTACATACTTTTCCCCCGGGAGATCATAACCTTCTTCTCCCGCGACCCTCTGGTGATCGCCCAGGGCTACTGGCCCCTGATCATCCTCGGGGCGGTCCAGGTCTTCAACGGGGTGGGGACCGTCCTCTCCCAGTGCCTGGAGGGGGCGGGGGCCACCCACTGGGTCCTGGCGGCGGAACTGATCATCTATTGGCTGGTCCTCCTCCCCCTCACCTACCTCACCGCCATCCACCTCGGCTGGGGGATCACCGCCGCCTGGGGCTGTATCGGATTTATGATGATTCTCTACGCCGGGGTGATGATCCGGAAGTTCCGGTCCGACAGCTGGACCGACATCATCGACTGAATTTTTTCCCGGAAGCGGAATGAATATTTTCCCCGGCGATCCGTCCAAGCGGGCGAACGGATGATTGGCTTGACCGGACGGGGATAACCCGATAAGATTATAGTGCCTGCCGACGTGTCCGTCCTGATCGCCCGGGAAACTCGAAATCAACGGAGGGAAACACCAATGAAAATCCGGACGATGGTATTCGCCCTGGTTCTTCTGGCCGGCCTGGCGGTATCGCCGACGGCAGGTACCGGGGAAGAGGGGGGAGAATCGCCGCTCCGGGCGGCGATCCTGGTCCAGAACCGGGCCGGGGAGGAATTCGACGAGAAGATCGACGTCCTCAATGACCTGATCTCCGTCCGCCTGACCGAGCGCGGTTTTTCCATCCTCGACCGGCAGTACGCGATGGACCGGTTCCGGGAGGCCCGGGTCCGCGACCCGCTCCGGGAGGAGAAAAAACTCATCGAGGCCCTGACCGAAGGCCGGATCGACTTCAACCTCGAGGAGGCGATGCAGGACGCTTCCGCCCTCCGGGTGGCCGAGATGGTCGGCGCCGACTACATCATTGTCGCCACCCTGACTTCCCTGGGCCGGACCGATAAGACCTTCACCGGCCGGGGGACAATCCACGGGGTGGATAACCGGGTGACGGAGTATACCCTCCGGGTCGGACTCCGGGTCCTGGAGGCGGCCCGGGGCGGGTCGGTGTACGGGGATGTCGTCCTGGCGGTGGAGCGGATCCCCCGGACCCGGCACCTGGAGGTCGCTTCCTCGGATATTCTCAACTCCCTGCTCGACACGGCTTCGGCAAAGATCGCCGGGAATATCGGGGGCCGGGTCGATCGGATCCGGGCCGCCCGGGAGGAGATCCCGGCCCTGGTTCCCTTCACCGTCTCCGTCCTGGGGACGGACTTCGGGGTAATCGAGCTGGACGGCGCGGTGATCGGCGCGGCCGGCCCCGAGCCGGTGGAATTGTACGCCTCCCCCGGGATCCATATGATGCGGGTCAGCCGGGATTGGTTCCGGGACTGGGAGAAACCGGTCAACATCCGGGAAGGTCAGCACCTGAGTATCGCCCTGGAATTCTCCCGGGACGGGTTGGATAAGTTCAAGGACCTGGAGGGATTCAAGAAGCTGATGGCCGAGGACGCCGAGTCCCACGCCATCCGGCAGATCGCTGACGGCGAACGCAAGCGCCGGGAGGAAAGTTACGCCCGGATCGACACCTCGAAGGTGGAGCGCCTCTCGGTGGGCGGGGATACCACAATCAGCGACATCGACGTCAAGATCGAGGAGAAGGTGAAATGAAGATAATGAATATCGGCGCGGTCATCAGTCTTACCGGCCTGGTTCTGCTCCTGTCCCCTTCGCCGGCTCCGGGCCAGCTGGCCGAAGGCGAGCGGGACACCCTCTTCATCGGGGAGGCCAGGATCCAGCCCTCGGTGAGGGACCTGGCCCGTCGCGAGGGGGCGGAACTGGAACTGGACCGGGCCGCCCAGACCCTGGAGTCCCAGTTCATCCAGGCGGTCAGCGCCACCCGGGTCTTTCAGCTGGTCGACCGGAAGCGGGTGGAAGACATCCAGGCCGAGCAGGCCTTCGCCGCCGTCGCGGTCGATCCCTCGGACCCCCGGGCGGCGCGGATGTATAAGATGGCCGGGGCTCGCTGGGCTTTCCTGCCCCAGATCGACGGCTTCCAGGTCCGGACCGATACCGTCCAGTTCCAGGTCGGGAGGGAATCGATGACCCGGAAGTACTTCCTCTCCGCCCTGGTCCAGATCGTCGATACCACCACCGGGGAACTCCTCCCCGACGTGCCCAGCATTCAGCTTCAGGAGGTGGAGACGGTGGAGATGGCCGGGGTCGGCCAGGCCAAGCCCTCCGACGCGGTCCTGGTCAACCTGGCCCGGCGGATGGCCGGGCAGCTCAGCCAGGAGGCGGTGGCCACCCTGAGGCCGGCGAGGATCCTGGCGATCACCGGCGAGCAGATAATGATCAATCGGGGTTCGGACGCCGGCTTCGCCCCCGGTCTTCCGGTCGAGATCTACGCCTACCAGAGCATCGTCGACGAGGAGACCGGCGAGGTCTTCCGCAACGAAATCCCGGTCGGACAGGCCACGATCGTCCGGGGCGACCGGCGCCAGAGTTACGGCCGGATCTCCGGCGAGGACCTGGGAATCTCTACCGGCAATATCGTCAAGCCGCTCCGGGCCCCCGCCGACCCGGCCCCGCTGGCCCCGGCCACCTGGTCGGGGGGGAGAGAGGAGACGGGGACGGAGATCGCCCCCCGCCGCCCGAGCCCCGATACCCCGGGGTCCAGTGACCGGCCCTTGAGCTGGTAAACCAGGAAGGAGGAAGAACGATGAAAAGGATACAATATCCGGCCGCGCTGGTCGCGCTGCTGGCGATCTGCTTCGGCTGCCGCTCCACCGCCACCTCGGGGATCGAAGGGTCCTCGACCGTGATGCTGGACGCCGACGGCGGTACCCAGTACAGCGAGTACGTGGTCGTCAACAACCCCCGGGTGGCCCGCGGGCTCCAGATCGTCGATCTCGACCAGCAGTTTGTCGGCGACATTCTCCGGGCCCAGGTCACCCTGGCCTCCAAGTATTCCCGGACCCGGAATTACAAGTACCGCTTCTCCTGGTTTGACGAGACCGGGGTGGAACTGGACGCCGGGGCCCGGCACTGGCTCCCCCTGCTCATCCACGGCTACGAGACCCGGACCCTCCAGGGGGTGGCCCCCAACCCTTCCGCCCGCCAGTTCAAGATCAATATCCGGGCAAGGTAAATATCAATCGGTATCGGTATCGTGGTCGGGGTCGAAGTTCCAAGTTTCGATACCGATAGCGATAGCGATACCGATCAGGCAAGCCAGTAAGACAACATTAAGAACCAGGAGGGATGATATGCGTGACGGAATCAAGATAATAATGTTCTGCGGGTTGGCGGCGGCCCTGGCGTTCTTCGCCGGCTGCAGCGCCAAGTACCAGTACGGGGACGCCGGCGACACCCCGATGTACTCCACCGGTTTCGGTCCCGGGGAACTGCAGCAGATCGCCGACCGGATGACCGCTTCCCTGCTCACCTTCCCCCCGATCGTCGAGGTGACCGAGCAGCGGCGGCCGGTGGTGGTGGTGGAGCGGGTGAAGAACAAGACCACCCAGCATATCGACACCGAGTCGATCACCGATTCGATCCGGACCCGGCTGATCCGCTCCGGGAAGTTCCGCTTTCTGGACAAGAGCCGCGACGGGCAGACGATCGACGAGATCCGCCGGCAGCAGGAACTGGGCCTGACCCGGCAGGATCAGGCGGCCCAGTTCGGGACCCACGAAGCGGCCGAGTATATGCTGACCTCCAGTCTCTCCGAGATCGAGCAGCGCAAGGCGGAGGTCTGGCAGCGGAGGAAGATGGTTTACTACAAGTTCACGATGAACCTGATGAACGTCCGGACCGGGATCCTGGAGTGGGCGGACGAGAAAGAGATCGTCAAGCTCAAGGACGCGCCCCGGATCGGTCCCTGAGCGTCGGTCAGGCGGTGCCGGTATTCTGACCTGAGAAATCGGAGGTGACGATTATGAAAATCCCAGCGTTGGCGGCGGTAGTAGCGTTAATTCTGTCTGCCCCGGCCCGGGGACAGGACATCCCCGGGTTTTCCCTCGGGGGTATCTTCGAGTACCGGGTCGAAAACAAGATCGGAGACGACGACCTCGCTTTCACCTTCTACGGGGTGCGTCTGGCCGTCCGGGACGAGAGGTGGGTCGAGATCTTCCTGGAAGGCGGAGGGCAACGGATGTCCTTCGATCCCTTCCGGAACGAGACCGCCGCCGCTTTCGGACTCGGGGGGACCTTCTGGCTGACCCGGGGCGACCCCGGCTGGGGCCCGGTCGACCTCGGTCTCCTGGCGGCCGGCTACTTCGCCGACTACTCCACGGTCCGTCTCCGGGATTCCGCTCTCCGGTCCGACGTCAAGCACTACCGCGGGCTGGTCCAGCTGGCGGTGCGGGGCCACATCAACCCGGAGTTCCGGGCCTTCGTCCGGGGAGGAATCCAGTACAGCGAGCTCGATCCCGCCCGGAGCGAATTCAAGGCTGAACTTGACAGCGGCGATCTCTCCCGGACCCGTCCGGCGATCAATGCCGGAGTCGAACTGGAACTCGTGGAGGACCTGGTCGCGACACTGGAGTTGAATTTCTCCGAAAGCGTCGGCGGGGCGGTCCGCCTGGGTTACTGGTTTTAATTTAATCTATTTCTCTCCGTCGCGGGCGGGAGAAAATAGATTAGGCGCGAAACAACCGGGGCGCTCCGCGTCCCGGTTGTTTCGTTATTGGCCGGCGGTTGAAGGAAAAATCGAATCGTCGGGCCGGCCACCGATTACTGATCACTGATTACCGATCTACCGCTGTTCCGGGAGAATAACTTGCGCGGGATCATCCGGATTATCAAAATATTCATCGGTGTCTGTTCTCTTCTCGGCCTCCTGGCCGGGTGCGCCAGTTACCCGCAGCGGATGGCGCGGGTCAAAGAGGACTTCGCCCAGGGGAAATATGAGTCGGCCCTGTCGGCCCTGCCCGGCCGCGACTGTGAGGGAGGGAGGAATCAGGTCCTCTGTCTTCTGGAGCGGGCGGTTCTCCGGCAGGCCCTGGGGGACTTCGAAGGCTCCAACCGTGACTTCGAGGTAGCCTACGCCCTGATGGTCGAATACGAGCAGCGGGCCGACATCAGCCTGAGGGATCTCGGCTCCGAGGCCGGGGCGGCCCTGCTCAACGAGACCGCCCTGCCCTACCGGGGGACCGGCTACGAAAAATTCCTGGTCCATATCTACAAGGCCCTCAACTTCCTGATGCTTGGGGACTATGAGGGGGCGGGGGTGGAGATCCGGCGGCTCGACCGGAGACGGGATATCGAGCTGGAGACCAGCCGCCGGGCCCGGGCCGCGGCCGAGGAGGCCGCCCGGGAGCGGGAACTCGATCGCGGCCAGGTATCCGGAGTGGAAAACCGCCTCCTGACGGCCTACGGCGCCGGCCGGGAGCGGGCCGCCACCGTCAGCAACCTCTATCTCTCCGCCTTCGGTTCCTACCTCTCGGCGCTCCACTACGACCTGGAAGGGAGCTGGTCGGAAGCCCTGATCGACTACCGGCGGGTCCTGGAGCAGGTCCCCTCCTCCCGTTACGCCCGGATCGATGCCGTTCTCACGGGGGCGGAAGGTGTCTCCGCCCCCGGGCTGGAACTGGACCTGGAAGGGAAGGGAGACCTGTTTTTCGTCTTTCAGTCCGGCCTCGCCCCGGTCAAGCGGGAGATCTCGCTTCCGATCCCGGTCGGGGATGGTCTGATTGCGGTGGCCTTTCCCTATTATCAGATGGTACCGACCCGGCTGGACCGGGCCCGGGTTCTGATCGACGGGGAAGAGGTTGGTGCGACCGAAATTTTATGCGACATTGAGGCCAAGCAGATCCGGGAACTGATCGACAACATCCCGGTCCTGATCGTCCGCCAGGCGATCCGGGCCGCGGTCAAGGCGACGCTGCTCCACGCTTCCGGCGAGGCGGCCGGAGACTGGGGGGCGCTGATGGCCAGCTTCTACAATATCCTCTCCGAGCAGGCCGACCTCCGCAGCTGGCTGCTCCTGCCGCGCAACATCCAGATCCTCCGGGTCTATCCCCCGGAAGGAGCCAGGGAGGTGCGGATCGAGATCCTCGATGAGGAAGGGAGGGTTCTGGACGGCACCGACCTGGAACTGGAATTCCGCAACGACCAGACCGTACTGCTCAACCTCCGGGCGGTCGGCTATACCCCTCACCACCCTCGCGGGCTGAGCGTGATCAAGCAATGGCGGGCTCTGCCCCGGATACCCCTCTCCCGACGGCCCCGTCCCCGGATGGGAGCCGAATAAATTCCGGGGACACACTACTTAATTCTCAACAATCCGGGGCACTATTCTCAACGTGGTTCCGGTGATTAAATATTATCTCCCCGGCCGGGTTAAAATTCAGTCAAAAAATCGTTAAAATATTTGATTTTTTTCTTGACTCCGGCGGAGGGAAAGGTTTAAAGTGCCAAACTAAGGTTAAGATATGGTTAAAACGCCGTGATCGATCACCCCCAGATCAAGCTTCCCCTGACCGGCCCCCAGGCCGCGGTCCTCTCCGTGATCGGCGAGTTCATTCATTCCCGCCACTACCCCCCGACCATCTCCGAGATCCAGAAAGAGCTGGATATCCCCAATCCGGGGACCATCCACAAGGCGCTCTCTTCCCTGGAGAAAAAGCAGTATATCCGGAAGACCAAAAACACCGCCCGGGGGATCCGGCTCACCCCGCTGGGTTCGGAGTTCTGCGCCGCCCAGCGGCAGCTCAACCTGGAATTGAATTCCCTGAAACAAATCCAAACCCCTCACCCCAAATAAGGAGAGCGAGATATGCAGGCCGTCGAAGAAATCTTGCACGAGAACTGCCAGGTCAACCATTCCTACCTGATCGAGCTGGACGGGCACACCTACCAGGCCCGGTTCAAGGGCTATCCCGATCACAACCAGTACAACCCCTGCTTTGAGATCACCGGACAGGAAGGCGGTCTCAAGGTGATCCGGGAACTGGACTGACCGGAGTCAGCGGGAGAGGTAGCGGACGAATCGGTTCTTCTCGTCCACCAGAATCGAGACGGGGGTGATCGGGGTGTCGCTGAGCTCGAACCCCATAATGATCACCTGGTCGCCGGGGTGGATCAGGTGGGCGGCGGCCCCGTTCATACAGATGGTTCCCGACCCCCGTTCGCCCCGGATCACGTAGGTCTCCAGCCGGGCCCCGTTGGTGTTGTCGACCACCAGGACCTTCTCCCCGATCATCAGGCCGACCTTATCGACCAGGTCTTCGTCGATGGTGGCCGAGCCGATATAGTCGAGGTTGGCCTCGGTGACCGTGGCCCGGTGGATCTTGGATCTTAAGAACCATCTCATTGTTTTTTTCCCGCGGCAGATAGAGTTATCATTCACCCCGATTGATTTGAGGTGGAGGAAAACTATCAGATCAATTCCGGGGACACAATACTTAATTCCCGGGAAACGGATGGACAGGAGCGGCGGGGATGAATATCGCGATCTCGATTTTCATCTGGGTTGTGACCGCGGGGTTCTTTCTGGCCGGGGGGGCGGGATCGGTGGTCCCGGGGATGCCGGGGCCTCCGCTGGTCTTTGTCGGGGCCCTGGCCTACGCCCTCCTGACCGGCTTTGCCAAGCTGGGCTGGTCGGTGATGCTGACGCTGGCCGGCCTGGCCGCCCTCTCCCAGGTTCTCGACTACCTGGCATCCGCCTACGGGGCGAAGAGATTCGGCGGGAGCCGGTGGGGGATCTGGGGGTCGGTCCTGGGCGGATTGATCGGCCTGGTCCTCTTCTCCCTCCCCGGGATGATCGTCGGCCTCTTCGCGGGGGCGGTCCTGCCCGAACTCCTGCTGGGCCGCAAAGACGCCGCCACCTCTCTCAAGATCGGCGGCGGGAGCCTGCTCGGGTTCCTCGGGGGCACCCTGCTCAAGCTGGTCTTCTCCCTGGCGATGATCGGAATCTTCCTGTATTCCGTCCTGTAAAATTCCGGGGAATTTAGTATTGTCTCCCCGGAATTATTTTCATTGACTTCCGTCGCCGGGGAGCTTAGGATCCGTGGGCTCCGCCCAAAATGATCAAGGGTGAAAACCAACAGAGGAGGAAGTGCAATGGGTAAGTTGTTAGGTAAGGATTTAATCTGTACCCAGGAATGGTCGAAAGAGGATCTGGACCGGATCTTCAAGCTGGCCTTCGAGATGAAGCAGGACCGCTTCGGGAAGAAGTACCTCGATATTCTCTACCGGAAGCAGTTCTTTATGTTTTTCTTCAACCCCTCGGTCCGGACCCGGCAGTCTTTCGAAGCCGCCTCCACCGAGCTCGGCGCCCACGCCCAGTTCCTGGAGCCGAAAGCGATGCGTCTGAAGACCAGCAAATCGGCCGGGGAGACGATCGAGGACGCCGCCCAGGTGATGGACCGCTACGCCGCCGGCCTGGGGATCCGGATGCTGGAGAACAAGGTCACCTATTACGGCGAGGGGGACGCCATCCTCCGCCAGTACGCCCGGTATACCAAGATGCCGATCATCTCGATGGCCCACGATAAGTTCCATCCCTGCCAGGGGGTGGCCGATATTATGGGCTGGATCGAGTGGCTGGCCGAAGCCGGCAAGCAGCAGACCGGCTCCCTGGCCGCGGAGTTCGACCCCGACGGCCTGGTCGGGAAGAAGCTTCTGATCACCTGGTCCCAGGGCGCGCTCTGCCGTTCGCTCTGTTCGGTCCAGGAAGCGGCCCTGCTGGCCGGCCGTTACGGGATGGACGTGACCATCGCCCATCCGGAAGGGTACGAGTTCGACCCCGACGTGGTCAAGGCCACCCGGGAGAACTGCGAGGCCCGGGGCCAGGAACTTACCATCACCCAGGACCCGGAAGCCGGCTACGAGGGCGCGAATGTGGTTTACTCCCGGAACTGGATGAGCCAGAACGCCTACCAGGACGGTGAACTGAAGAAGGAGGAGGAGATCGCCA
>PWXJ01000232.1 GCA_003561965.1 PVC group bacterium | reverse complement strand
TGCTGGAATACGTCTCGCCCCGGAAAGCGGCGCGGATGAACCGGGCGGTGGCCACCGGTATTCCCTCCGATGAACTGGGCGTCCCCTTAGCCGGAAAAACCCTGGTCTCCGACGATGATATCGCCCTGGCCTACACCTGGATTGTCGCCGACGGCAGCGACTATGACGGGGACGGCCGGAGCGATGTCTCGGTCTGGGCCTGCGGGGGGAGATGGTCGGTTATGCTCTGCCCCTTCAACGAGAGCGAGGTCTCGTTCTACGGCCGGGCCGGGGATCTCAACACCCCCGGAGACTACAACGGGGACGGTTTCACCGACGTCGCCATCTTCCGCCCCTCGACCGGCCTCTGGGCGGTCCGGGACGTCACCCGGTTCTACTTCGGCAGGAGTCTCGACCACCCGGTTCCGGCCGACTACTCCGGGGACGGGGTTACCGACCCGGCTGTCTTCCGCCGTTCGACGGGCCTCTGGGCGGTACGGGGGGTGACCAGGTTCTATTTTGGCAACCTTTATGATCTCCCGGTCCCCGGGATCTATGACGCTACCTACGAGGTCCGGCCCGCCATCTTCCGGCCCTCCACCGGTCTCTGGGCGATCCGCGGGTTGACCCGGAGATACTTCGGGATCGCGGGAGACTGGCCGGTCCCGGTCGACTACACCGGGGACGGGATCAGGGATATCGGAATCTTCCGGGACGGGACCGGCCTCTGGGCGATCCCCGGGGTGACCCGGGTCTACTTCGGCCGCCGTTTCGACTTTCCCCAGCCGGCCGACTTTTCCGGCGACGGCACCGCCCAGATAACCATCTACCGGCCCTCCACCGGCCTCTGGGCAATCCGGGGTATGACCCGGATATACTGGGGCGGTCCCGAAGTCGTACCGGTCACCCGCTGATATTATTCTTTGATCTCCGGGAAGCGCCGTGATAGTTTGGCCGCGCGGTTGATTTTCCCGGCTGCCAGGGAGGTAATGTAATATGAGACCACAGGATATTGAAAGGATAGCCGCCGGCGTCGCCGGCAGTTTTACCGGATCCACCGGGAGAATCGCGGGCGGTTGCGGGGCCCTCTCCAGCCCGATCGCTTATACCTGCGAGGGGAACTTCTCCTGCGCCGACGACTACGAGTGCGGGGAGGAGGCGGTCTTCGACTGCTCGGAGGTCTTCAACTGTGACCTGAGTTTCTTCTGCGGCTGCGGCCAGTTTGAAGGGACGGTGGAAGACTGAGCCGGCTCGCACGACCGGGATCGAGCAGGAAGACGGATAACCTGGCCGCCTTCCCGGTGGTCGATGTCCGGAATGGTTCAGCGATCAGCCGGGGTCATCCGGTCTGTTTTCACCAACTCCCGGTTCAACCTGCCCGCCAGCTCCCGCAACCCCCGGATCGCCTCCAGCGGGAATAGCCCCCGCCGGGCGGGGAAGACGGTGTTGTTCTGCCAGACCGGATCGAGATCTTCCGGGATCTCCCCCTCCCGGACCAGTCGCAGGTAATCGGGGGTTCCGGGTATCGGGGAGTAGGCGGCCAGGGAGACCGACGCCCCCAGGGAGTTGACGAACCGGATATCCCGCTCCGCCTCCTTGAGGGCCTGCCCGGGGAGGCCGATCATCAGGTAAACGATCACCTCCCGACGCTGGAAACCGGCCGCTTCCAGGAGTCCCAGCGCCCGGACCAGATCCCGGTTGCTCACCTTTCCCCCGGTCCTCTCCTGGCGGTCTTCCCCCGCCGATTCCAGACTCAGCCGGGGCTCGACGAAGCCGGTTTCCTTCATCAGTTCCGCGGTTCTCGCCGTCAGAAACCGGGCGTGGAGCCCGTTGGGGGTGTGAAACCGTAACCCGACGCCGGAGCGGATCAGGAGTCCGAGGATCCGGTCGAGGTGGTTTCCGGAGTCAAAGAGGAGGGCGTTGTCGTAAAAGGCGATATCGGTCGTTCCGTAGCGGTCCCGGTAGCCGGCGACCTCCGCGGCGACCGTCTCCGGTTTCCGCCGCCGGAGTTCCGGCTCGAGCAGCGGGGCCGCGCAGTAGGAGCAGGCGTGGGGACAGCCCAGCCCGGTCCGGACCGCCAGGGCCGAGCGGTCGCGGAGCAGGTCGTAAGCCGGAACGACCTCGTCCCCGTCCGGCGGCGGGGGAGGGGGGAACCCAAGTCCGGCGATCGCCGCGGCCAGCTCCCCCCGGCCGCCGCCGGTCAGGACGATCTCCGCCCCGGAGCGGGCCCGGGCGTGGACCGGGCAGAGCCGGGGGTAGAGGCCGCCGAGGATAACCGGGACGCCGGGGAAGAACTCTCCTGCCAGTTTCAGGGTCTGGAAATACCCCGGGTACCAGTAGGTCATCGTGGTCCCGAGCAGGATCAGGTCCGGCCGCGCCTTCTCCCCCAGACGCTTCCGGGCCAGCTCCCGGGGGAGGCCGTAGCGGAAGTAGGGCCGTTCGACGGCGGCGACGGCTTTCGGCTTCTCTACCGGGACTTTGGGGAACTTCCCCCGGCCGAAGGGCTCGTTCCGGGGGAGCGGACGGGAGAGGTAAGCGGGCAGTTCCGGGTCCCGGCGGTCGAGGAAGTCGACCAGGTCGATCGACCAGCCCCAGTCCCTCAGGACCGTCCCGGCCCGGAGCAGCCCGTACGGCTTCAACCAGAGGTCGTAAGCCGCGAAGTCGCAGATCCAGGGGTTGACCAGGAGGGCTTTCATCGGGGTTCTCGGTCCGGCGATTGTATCACCTTGGCGGTCGCGGGGTAAGGGAGTTTCTCCCCGCCAACTTTGATTTGACGGCGTTGACACCCTCTGCTACTATCCGCCTTCTGGAAAACAGGTTATTGATATGAGCGACCGGCACAACTACAAGGATACCCTGAACCTCCCCCGGACCTCTTTCGGGATGCGGGCCGACCTGGCCCGGAAGGAGCCGGAGTACCTGGCGCGCTGGGAGGAGGCGGATCTCTACGGGCGGATCCGGGCCGCCCGGAAGGGAAAGGAGAACTACACCCTCCACGACGGCCCTCCCTACCCGACCGGGGATCTCCACATCGGGACCGGGATGAACAAGATCCTCAAGGATTTCATCGTCCGCTTCCGGACGATGAGCGGTTTCGACGCCCCCTACATCCCCGGCTGGGACTGCCACGGGCTCCCGATCGAGCACAAGGTGATGACCGGGCTGGGCGAGGAGGCCGAGAAGATCTCCCCGGCCGGGATCCGGAAGCGCTGCCGGGAGTTCGCCCTCAATTACGTGGCGGCCAACCGGAAAGAGTTCAAGCGGCTGGGCTGCCTGGGCGACTGGGAGAACCCCTACCTGACCATCAAACCCGCCTACGAGGCGGCGGTCCTCGAGGTCTTCCGGGTGATGGTCGAGCGCGGTTACGTCTACCGGCAGCTCAAGCCGATCCACTGGTGCGGCTCCTGCCGGACCGCCCTGGCCGAGGCCGAGCTGGAGTACCGGGACCGGAAGGACGCCTCGATCCACGTCCGCCTTCCGCTGGTCTCTCTCCCGGACGGACTCTTCCCCGGGACGGCCCCCGGACCGGTCTCGATCCTGGTCTGGACCACCACCCCCTGGACCCTCCCCGCCAACCGGGCGGTGGCGGTCAACCCGGCCTTCAACTACGCCCTGGTCGCTTACCCGGCCCCCGACAGCGGTGAGGAGAGACGGGTGATCCTGGCCGCCGAGGCGGTGGAACGGGTCGCCGCCGAGGCGGGGATCTCCTCCTGGAAGGTCCTGGGCAAGGTCCCGGGTAAGGAACTGGAGGGCCTCCGCTACCGGCATCCCTGGGAGGATCGGGAGTGCCCGGTGATCCCGGCCGATTACGTCAACCTCGAGGAGGGGACCGGCTGCGTCCACACCGCCCCCGGCCACGGCCAGGAGGATTACCTCTCGGGCCGGAAGTTCAACCTGGAGACCGCCAGCCCGGTCGACGACCGGGGGGCCTTCACCTCGGAGGTCCCCGACCTGGAGGGGCTTCCCGTCCTCGAGGCTAACCGGAAGATCGTGGAGAGCCTGGCCGGGCGGGGGCTGCTCCTGGCCCGGGGGGAGATCGCCCACTCCTATCCCCACTGCTGGCGCTGCCGGGAGCCGGTGATCTTCCGGGCCACCCGGCAGTGGTTCGTCTCCCTGGAGAACCGCGACCTCCGCCGGGAACTCCTGGAGGAGGTCGAGCGGGTGGAGTGGATCCCCACCTGGGGGGAGACCCGGATCCGGGGGATGCTGGAGGGCCGGCCCGACTGGTGCATCTCCCGGCAGCGGACCTGGGGGGTCCCGATCCCGGCGTTCTACTGCCGTTCCTGCGGGCGGGAACTCCTCGATCCGGGGGTGATCGATCACGTGGCCGGCCTCTTCCGGGAGCGGGGTTCCGACTGCTGGTTCGAACTCTCCCCCGAAGAACTCCTTCCCCGGGGGACCGCCTGCCCCGGATGCGGGGAGGGCGGCTTCACCAAGGAAGACGATATCTTCGACGTCTGGTTCGAGTCGGGCTCTTCCCACCGGGCGGTGGTGATGAGCTATCCGGAACTGGTCTACCCCGCCGACCTCTACCTGGAGGGGACCGACCAGCACCGGGGCTGGTTTCAGCTCTCGCTGCTGCTGGCCAAGACCACCACCGACCGGGCCCCCTTCAAAACCGTCCTCACCCACGGCTTCGTGGTCGACCGCAACGGCGAGAAGATGTCGAAGTCGCGGGGTAATTTCATCTCCGTGGCCGCCGCCCTCCAGGCGGTTCCGGCCGATATCCTCCGGCTCTGGTTCGCCTCGATCGACTACCGCAAGGATATCGCGGTCTCCCTCGACCTGGTCCGGAAGACCTCCGAGGCCTACCGGAAGCTCCGCAACACCTTCAAGTACTGCCTCGGCAACCTCGGCGATTTCGACCCCGCCGCCGACCCGGTCCCCCCGGGGGAGATGGACGAGATCGACCGCTGGCTCCTCCACCAGGCCGAGGGGCTCCGGGAGCGGGTCACCGGGGCCTACCGGAAGTTCGAGTTTCACCGGGTCTACCGGGAGATTTACAACTTCTGCGTGGTCGAGATGTCCTCCTTCTATATGGACGTCCTCAAGGACCGCCTCTATACCTACGCCGCCGGGGGCTGGGAGGGGAGGAGCACCCGGACGGCGCTCCGGGAGGTCACCGCTCTCCTGGCCCGGCTGCTGGCCCCGATCCTGGTCTT
>PWXJ01000179.1 GCA_003561965.1 PVC group bacterium | reverse complement strand
TGACAAGGGGGTAGGTCTGTACTACAAACGCTTTGAAAAATCCGGTTGTTGCCTTACAAAGACTTCCGTTAACTGACCCCCCGAAAATAGTTGTTTTTGGGGTTGAATAGCGAAAGTCGGGTTAGGAGGGAAAGCAATGAGCTATCTAAGTAAACCGTTTTATTTTGGATCCTACCTTGTCGCGCTAATAATCGGGGTGGTGTTTTCGACGGGCGGTTTTTTCTATATGAGTGAATACGGAGTGAGGGAAGCATTGCTTTTTTCACTTCTGGGGGGCGCCGGCAGCTTTTATGCTCTGGTGGTACTGTACATATTTATCTACAAAATGTGGAAAGCCATACCCCCAGAACTGGCGAGGACCAAGCCCGGCAAGGCCGTGGGATTTCTTTTCATTCCAATCTTCAACATTTACTGGTGGTTTGTCGCGGTCTGGGGCTGGTCCCGGGATTGGAATACCTACGCCAAGCAGTCAGAACCCGGACTTCCTACCGTCAGCGAAAAGCTCGCCCTCGCGATTGGTGTTTTCTCCGCTCTTGCCGTCAGCATCGGATTAATCGCCGGGTTTATCGGCGCCACTGTGCTTAGCATAGCCATTTACTCGCCAAACTTTATTCTGATCCCGGTATTCATCTACAAAGTCTGCACAGTACTGAACAATGCCCCGCTCGAGATAGAATCGGGGACGAGCCCGGTTCATCCGGCTTCCGGGCAAACAGGTAATAACTCATTCGGCGTGGCCAGCCTGATCTTCGGAATTTTATGCATCTTATTGCCCTTTCTCGGTCTGGTTTTCGGAATTGTGGCAATTATTCTCGCCGTAAAACAGCGGCGGTTGTTCCGTGAGTCGTTGTCAACGGCCGGCCTCATTACCGGTATCATCGGTACGGCATTATGGGGTTTGCTTGTGCTCTTAATCTTGTTGCAGGGAGTTTTTGGTCTCTGCCTGATTGGACCTTGTGTTGATGATGAGCGGATGGCCGAATACTATACCCAACGGGTCGAAAGGGAGGTCGCCCAGGAAGACATCCACCCGTTGGGGGCAGAATACAGCCTGGAAAGATTATTGGAGGAAAAGCGGGCTGGACTGTATTACGAAATCGATGGGGAGACGCTATCCACGGAGCCGGCGGTTAAATACCGGCAGGAGGATGAACTCTATTACGAAATCGATGGGGAGACGTTATTTACGGGGACGGCGGTTAGATATCGGATCAACGGCCATAAGCGCTCGAAGCGCGAGATTCGTGACGGCAAACCGCACGGGAAGATAACTTTTTGGCGCAGTAATGGCCAGAAGGGCCAGCAGCACGAGTATCGTGACGGAAAACCTTACGGAAAGTCCAGAAGATGGTACAGCAACGGCCAGAAGCGGTGGGAGTATGAGCGTCGTGACGGCAAACGTCAAGGATTGTCGGTCTGGTGGTATGAGTGCGGGCAGAAGCAGCGGGAGACCGAATACCGTGACGGCCAGCGGCACGGCAAGAAGGTCAGGTGGTACGAGAATGGACAGAAGCAGCGGGAGACCGAATACCGTAACGGCCAGAAGCACGGCAAGGTGGTCAGGTGGCACGAGAATGGACATAAAACGAATGAGACCGAATACCGTGACGGCCAGCGGCACGGAAAGTCTACCTTCTGGCACAAGAATGGACAGAAGGCGCGGGAGACCGAATACCGTGATGGCCAGCGGCAAGGCAAGCAGATCAGGTGGCGCGAGAATGGACAGAAGAGGCGGGAGATCGAATACCGTGATGATCAGCGGCACGGGAAGGATACCGCCTGGTATGAAACCGGACAGAAGATGCGGGAGACCGAATACCGTGACGGCCAGCGGCACGGCAAGGAGGTCAGGTGGTACGAGAATGGACAGAAGCGGATGGCAGCCGAATTCCTTGACGGCAAGCCGATAGAAGCAGAGTGCTGGGATGAGATGGGAGTCTCTGTGCCTTGCCCGGAATGGGACGAAGAGATGGGCAGGTTCAATTGGCGTGAGTGGAGGGCAAGGCTGCCGTAATGTGCCGGGGCTGGCGGGGACACTCCAAGCGCCTGCCGCCGCCGCGCTTGAGTACGGCCTCGGCCTGAGCTTCCGTCTTCAGTGCGGGAATCCGGGCTGTTTACGGATATTGCTTCAGGCGGCCCTCCTCAGAGGCGCGGGCGCTGAGAGCCCTCTGGAAAAGCTGAGAGAGGGCACTGGAGAAGAAAAGATCTCCGGGGTCATCTCCCCTCCCGGAATTCCCGCAGAAGTCCGGGGGGGACCCGCTCCAGCTCTGCTTCGGCTTCGTCCGGGCGGTCCAGCCGGCGGAGGCAGTAGGCCCGGGCGATCCGGAACCGGGCCATCCCCCCGGGATCGAGTTCCAGGGCGGTCCGGAATTGCCGGGCGGCCTCTTCCCACTCTTCCCGCTCGAAGTATAACGTTCCCAGGTTCCCGTAGGCGGCGGCGTAGCCGGGGTTGACCTCGACCGCCCGGCGGAAGGCCGCCTCCGCCTCCTCGGCTTCCCCCAGGGACTTCAGGGCCAGCCCCAGGTTGTTGAGGGCCCGGAAATTCTCCGGCTCGGCCTCCAGCGCCGCCCGGTAATGCTCCACGGCCCTCCGGTAACGGCGGTTCTCGGCCCAGACATTGGCGATCTCGAAATGGACCGGTCCCGGCCGATCGCCGACCTCGGCCAGGATCCGGGCGAAGATCTGCTCCGCCTCCTCCACCTCCCCCCGTCTCAGTTCGACCTCGGCCCGGGCCAGGTGGTGCCGGTAGGAGCGGAAGGTAAGCGGGGCCGGCTCCCGGCTGATCTCTTCCCGGGCCCGGGCCAGGTACTCCTCCGCCCGTTCCAGGTCCCCGTCCCGGGCGTAGACCTCGGCGGCCGAGGTGTAGATCGCGTAGAACGGCGGGCGGTAGGGCGGGCCGGCGAGAAAGACAAAGAGCGCGGCGATCAGGATCACCCTCCCGGCCGCCGGGAGCGGACGGCGGCGGCGGATCTCCTTTCCGACCGCGACCAGCGCCCCCGCCGCCGCCAGGGCGAAGAGGGGGGCGACCGGGATCCGGAACCGGGTGGTGACGAAGAAGAGGGCGATCGAGAGCACGTAGGAGAAGATGAAGACGGGGAAGAGCCCGGAGGGTTTTTTCCCGGGCCAGCCGGCGACCGCCCCGCCCAGGGCCAGGGCGGAGAGGAGACGCCAGGTGAAGGGAAGGGCCAGCGGGGGGATCAGCCGCCGGAAGAAATACAGGTGGTAGTTGTCGGAGAAGTCAACCCCGCAGAAGAAGAAGTAAACCTTGATCGCCGACAGCCTGAGAAACCTCAACGGGTGATCCCGGATGAAGGCCAGCCCCCGGCCGAACCAGAAACGGGAGGACTGGGCCGGGGAGAGTTCCCGGCCGGTCCTCCGGGAAGCTTCCCGGAGGAAGTCCCTCCGCTGCAGCTCGGGGATACCCCGGGCGAACTCGGGCATCTGGCCGAGGCCGATCGACCCGGGGTTATTCCCGATGTAGAAGTTCTCACCGCCGTGGGGGGAGACCAGGACGAGCTCCCTCTCCAGGCGGTAGTACTGGAGGGAGAAGGGTAGGAGGGGCAGGACCAGTCCGGCCCCGAACAGGCCCAGCCGGACCAACCTCATTTTCATCCGCGCCCGGTCGGGACCGAGGGCTATCCAGGCCGCCGCCCCCAGGGGGACCAGGCTGGGCCGGGCCAGGACCAGGGCCCCGGCCAGGAGACCCGCCCCGAACCATACGCCCGCCGGCCGGTCGCCGGCCGGGAGGAGGACGGCGAAGAGGGCGATCATCAGAAAGGCCTCCAGGGAGGCGGAGAGGAGCCAGCCCTCGTAGAAGACGGCCAGGGGAAAGAAGGCGTAGAGCAGGGCGGCGAGCAGCCCGGTCCCGGTCCCGGAGAGTTTCCGGCCGCAGTGATAGACCAGCAGGCAGGTGGCCGCCCCGAGAAGGTGCTGGACCAACCGGATCAGGACGGGGCCGGCCCGGAGAAACCGGATCAGGACCGCCAGGAAGTAGGCGTAGAGCGGGTTGCCGGAAAAATCCGCGGTGAACCGGAACCCCCCGTCCGCCAGCCGGACGGCCCAGTTGTAATAGTAAGCGGCGTCGAGGACCGGGTGCCGGAAGAACGGGGAGCCGAGCAGCGAGAAGAAATACACCGCCCGGAAAAGGACGGCCACCGCCAAAACCCCGGCTACCAACAACCCGGCCCGGGGTTTTCGCCTCTCCCCCGTCCGGTCTCTCTCCAGCGCCGGTTCCATAATCCGCATTATACGACAAGCCTCCCGCCGCCGGCAAGTCTCACGGCCTGGTGCCTCCGTCGCTCGAAACCGGTGACGCGGTCCCGGCCGGAAAAATGACCGGTGACAGTCCGGCTCCGGCGGGGTATATTGGCGGCCGGATGAATGCCGGAAACCACTCCGAAAGCCGCACCGCCGCCGCCCCGGCGGCGGGAGAGGAACTGGTCCGGGGGATTCTCGACGGCGTCTCCGCCGGCCCCCGGTCCCGAACGGAAGAGAAAAAGCTGATCGAGGACATCCTCCGCTTCCGTTCCGGGGAGGTCCGGGTGGTGGTCCTGGGCGGGGGGACGGGGCTCTCGACCGTGGTCGGGGGCGAATCCAAGCTCCCCGAGTGGACCCGGCGGCCCTTTGTCGGTCTCAAAGAGGTTTTCTCCCGGCTGACGGCGGTGGTGGTGACCACCGACGACGGCGGCTCCACCGGGAAGCTGCTCCGGGAGCTGCCGATGATCGGGATCGGGGACCTCCGCAAGTGCTTCCTCTCGCTGGTCCGGGCCGAGAACCTCCGCCGCCGCTGGAAGCTGGACGACCGGGGGGTCTCCGATTTGGTCCGGGTCCTGTCCGGGATCTTCAACTACCGGTTCCCGGAGCCGGGAGCCGACCGCCGGGTCTTCCGCGAACCCTGCCGGGCGGTCCCCCGGCAACTGCGGGCCGCCTGTCCCGAAGAGCTGGCCGCCGACCTGGCCTCCCTGACCGGCTATCTTTCGCCGCGGGGGGAGGGGCCGACCGTGAAACCGGAGGGACACTGCCTGGGCAACCTCCTGCTGACGGCCGCGGTCTTCCGGGCGGCCGGACGTTCCGACCGGCCGCCCTCCAATACCGCGATCCGGAAGGGGGTTGACCGGCTGGCCCGGCTGGCCGGGGTTGACCCCGGGGCGCTCCACGCGGCCACCGCCACCCCCGGGCAGCTGAAGTTCCGCTACTCCAACGGGGTCGAGGTCTACGGCCAGTACAAGTCGGCCCGGGCCCGGCGGGGCTGCCCGGTGGAGCGGGTCACGGCCGAATTCATCCGCAGACCGGCCGTCCCCCGGGCGGTCCTGGAGGCGGTCCGCCGGGCCGACCTGATCGTTTACGCCCCGGGCAGCCTCTACACCAGTATGATCCCCCTCCTCCAGATCCGGCCGCTGGCCGCGGCGGTCCGGGCCAACCGCCGGGCGCTGAAGATCCTGGCCGCCAACTTCTGGATCCAGGAGGGGGAGACCGATATCTCGCCCCGGGGACCGGCCCAGGGCTTCCTGGTCTCCGACCTGATCGAGTCCTACAACCGGACGATCCCCGGGGGGGTGTCCGGTCTCTTCGACACCGTCCTCAGCGCCGGACTCGACCGGGTCCCGGCCCGGATCCTCCGCAACTACGCCCTGGAGGGGAAGGTCCCCATCCACCTCGACCGCCGGCGGGTGGAGGCGATGGGCTTCCGGCCGGTGGAGGCGCCGCTGTTTCCCCCGCCCCGGCCGGGCCAATCCTCGGCCATCCACCACGATCCGGTCAACTTCGCCCTCGCCGTCCGGACCCTTTACTACCTCCGTCCGGTGCTGGACCCCGTTTCCGGAAAACCACCGCGCCCCGCCCGCCGGCCGTCCGGTCCCCGCCGCCGTCTGCCGTTGCCGGCCGGGATCCCGCTCTGCCGTTACCGGGAAGAGATGGCCGCGGCCCTCCGGGGCAAGCGGTTTCAGCCGAAGGAACTCCGGGAGATGATGATCGACCTGGCCTGGGAGAACCGGGATATCCTCCCGGGGCACTTCTCCGGTTTCCGGGGGGTCCGGCTGGTCGGGGGACGGGACTGGAAACGCTCCACCGAATGGGACAACGTCCTCGGCTACTTCGACCCCGCCGACCGGGAACTGAAGATCCACCGCCGGCTTTTTCGTCATCCGGAGCGGCTCCGGGAGGACCTGCTGATCGCGCTGGGCGAGTCGCTCCTCGGCCGCTACCTGGAACGCCGACGCTGGCCCCGGCCCCCCTTCACCCCCGACCCCTCCTCCCGCTGCTACGAGATCCGCCTCCGGCCGGAGGGCCGGCGGGAATGTTTCCTTTCCGACCGCCAGCTCCACCGCTACCTCCGGCTGGCCCGGATGGTCCCGGACCCGAAGAACCGCCTGGTCTACCGGATCACCGTCAACGACCGGGAGGGCTTCCTCCCCCCCGGTCTCCTCTTCGGCCTCCTCTACGCCTGGTACCTCGACGACGCCTGCGGTTCCCTGATGGACTACGAGATGGCGCTGCTCCGCTGGCCGGAGGAGGCCTTGATGCCCTACCAGGTCCAGGAGCGCCGCCGGAAACAGGACCTGGTCACCTTCTTCCGCGAGGAAGTCTTCCGCCACTGAGGCCCCCGGCTCCCCCGGGGGGGGTAAACCGGCTTGACCGCCGGGCCCGGTATCGGTTATGATTACTCCGTTCGGCTTGATGAATCGAAGCCGGTGTGGTGTCCGCTTGGGGGCCGGGTGGCCCGTGAGGTCGTGGCGTTCCGTCGGTTTTCGGGCCGGCCGCAAGTGAGACAACGCTATGGACGAGACGAGACACCGCGATCTGGCGGAGCAACTGGACGAAGAGCAAGGTTATCGCCGCTGGCGGGACTGGCGATGGCAGCTCCAGCACTCCGTCAGCGATATCCCCTCGGTCGAGGAACTGCTGGGCATCCGTTTCGATCAGCGGCAGCGGGGCCGGCTGGAGGCGACCCTGCGGCGTTTTCCCCTCTCGATCACCCCTTACTATCTCTCCCTGGTCGACGCCGAGGATTTCCAGAACGACCCGATCTTTCTCCAGGCCTTCCCCCGCTCGGCTGAACTGGACATCCTCAAGGGGGATATGGCCGACCCCCTGGCCGAGGACCGGGACAGCCCGGTGGAGGGAATCACCCACCGCTACCCCGACCGGGTCCTCTTCCAGGTCAGCAATACCTGTTCGATGTACTGCCGTCACTGCACCCGGAAGCGCCGGGTCGGCGACCGGGACTACATACCCGGCCGCGAGGTCCTCCGGGCCGGCCTCGACTACATCAGGGATCACCCGGTGGTCCGCGACGTCCTCCTCTCCGGGGGCGATCCCCTGATGCTCTCCGACGACTACCTGGACTGGATCCTGAGTGAGCTGGACGCCATCCCCCACGTCGAGATCGTCCGGATCGGGACCCGGATGCCGGTGGTCCTTCCCTACCGGGTCACCGACGACCTGGCGGCGATGCTGAAACGCCACCATCCGATCTATCTCAACACCCACTTCAACCATCCCCGGGAGTTCACCGCCTCCTCCCGGCAGGCCCTGGCCCGCCTGGCCGACGCCGGGATCCCCCTGGGCAACCAGACGGTGCTCCTGGCCGGGGTCAATGACTGTCCCCGGATTATGCGCTCCCTGGTCCACAAGCTGGTCCAGAACCGGGTCCGGCCTTACTACCTCTACCAGTGCGATATGTCGGAGGGCCTGAGCCATTTCCGGACCCCGGTGGGCAAGGGGATCGAGATCATCGAGAGCCTGATCGGCCACACCTCCGGATTGGCCGTCCCCACCTACGTGATCGACGCGCCGGGCGGCGGGGGAAAGATACCGGTGATGCCCCAGTACCTGATCTCCTGGAATACCAACCGGGTGGTCCTGCGGAACTTCGAGGGGGTGATCACCACCTACAAGGAGCCCGACTCCTACCGGCCGGTCTTCTGCGACCGCGACTGCGACAACTGCCGGCTCTCCCTGAAGCTGGAGGAGGCCGAGGAGTACAAGGCCCTGGGAATCGAGAAGCTCCTGGCCGACCACGACGCGGCGGTCTCCCTGGTCCCGGCCGGCAACCCCCGGATCGGCCGGAGGTCGGAAAACGGGGCGGAGCCGGAAAGGGAGGAATCTTCTCCGGGAACCTGAGGGAGGTCTATGTACGTACTGGACTACGTTATCTTCGTCCTCTATATGGCGGCAATCCTCGGGGTCGGCTACTACCACTACCGCCGGAACCGGAGCGAGGAGGACTATTATGTCGGCGGCCGCCGGATCCCCCCGACCGCCTTGGGGCTCTCGATCGTCGCCACCGACGTCGGCGGCGGTTTTTCGATCGGGCTGGGCGGGGTCGGTTTCCTGATGGGGCTGGCCGGGTCCTGGCTCCTCTTCACCGGGCTGGTCGGGGCCTGGCTGACCGCGGTCTTCATCATCCCCCGGATCAAGGGTCCCGACCTCGCCCAAAAGATGCTCACCTACCCCGACTTCCTCCGCTGGCGCTACGACGGCCGGGTGGCGGCGCTGGCGGCGGTGATCTCGGCGGTCGGCTACCTGATGTTCACCGGCTCCCAGATCCAGGCCGGGGCCACCCTGGCCTCGGAGACGGTCTTCCGCTCGGCGCCCTTCGGCTGGGACCCCTTCCGGTTCTCCCTCTTCGCGATGGGATTCATCATCGTCGCCTACACCGTGATGGGCGGGATCAAGGCGGTCATCTACACCGACTTCGTCCAGTGGCTGATCCTCCTGACCGGGCTGATCTTCCTGGCCATCCCCCTCGCCCTCCGGGAGGTCGGGGGCTGGGGGGAGCTGCGGGCGGCCCTCCCGCCGGAGATGTTCTCCCTGGGCAACATCGATACCGTCACCTTCGTCAACTGGATGGTGGCGATCGTCCCGATCTGGCTGGTCGGGATGACCCTCTACCAGCGGATGTACGCCTGCCGCGGGGTCAGGGAGGGGAGGAAGGCCTGGTATATCGCCGGGTTCTTCGAGTACCCGGTGATGGCCTTTATGGGGGTGATCCTGGGGATGTGCGCCCGGGCGATGTACCCGGAGCTGATCGGGGTCGCCGGGGGGGAGGAACTGGGGCTGCCCCGGCTGATCAACGAGGTCCTCCCGCTCGGGGTCACCGGGGTGGTGGCCGCCGCTTATTTCTCCGCCATTATGTCCACCGCCGACAGCTGCCTGGTCGCCTCCTCCGGCAACGTGGTCGGGGACTTCCTCCAGCGTTACGTCTTCCGGGGGGCCTCGCACCGGAAGATGATCCGGATCTCCCACGTCGTCACCCTCCTGCTCGGCCTGACCGCCATCTATTACGCCCTCCGGCTGGGCACCGTGATCGAGGGGGTCTTCGACGCCTACGGGTTCCTGGTGGCCGGGCTCTTCGTCCCCACCCTGGGCGCCTTCTTCTGGAGACGGGCCACCGCCGGCGGGGCGTTGCTGGGGATGCTGGCCGGGGGCCTGGTGACCAATATCCTCCCCTGGCTCCGCCCGGTGCTGCCCGGCCCGCTGGAGTCTTTGTTCTTCGGCCTCGGCCTCTGGCCGGTGGTCTTCGGGATGATCTTCTCGGCGGTCTTCTTCGTCGCCGGCTCGCTGCTGACTCCGCCTCCGCCGGTCCGGGAACAGGTTTTACGATGAACGGTCCCGACCGGGTCGAACTCCTCGGCGCTTCCACCATCCAGCACGGCCCGTTCAACCGGCGGGTTTACCTGATGAAACCGGCCCGGGAGGACCTTCCGGAACTGCCGGGCCGGTTGATCGATTTCGCCCGGGAGCGGGGCTACACCAAGGTCTTCGCCAAGGTTCCAGCGCCGGCCCGGGAACTCTTCACCGGGGCCGGTTACGAGATCGAGGCCGGGGTCCCCGGCTACTACCGCGGTGGGGACTCGGCCCTGTTCGCGGCCTATTATCTCGATCCCGCCAGAAGGGAAGGGGACCGGCAGGAGGCCCTCCGGATCCGGGAGCTGGCCCTCTCCCGGGCGGGGACGGGGAAAGAGGAGGCCGGGGGCGAAGAGCCGCGGCCGCTCGGGGAGGAAGATTGCCCGGCAGCCGCCGAACTCTACCGGGAGGTCTTCGAGAGCTACCCCTTCCCGATCCGCGACCCCGGTTATCTCCGCCGGACGATGGCCGCGAATGTCGACTATTACGGGGTCTGGGAGGAGGGGAGGTTGAGCGCCCTGGCCTCGGCGGAGAAGGAATCCGAGGCGCTGGCGGCGGAGATGACCGATTTCGCCTCCCGCCGAGGTGCCCGGGGCCGGGGGCTGGCCGGCCGGATCCTGTCGAGGATGGAAGAAGACCTGGCCCGTTCCGGCTATCGGACCGGGTTCACGATCGCCCGGGCGCTCTCGGCGGGGATGAACATCACCTTCGCCCGGGCCGGCTACCGGTTCGGCGGCCTGCTCTGGAACAACACCCAGATCTGCGGCCGGCTGGAGCCGATGAACGTCTGGCACAAGCCGCTCCGCCCGGGGCCGGACGGAGATTTGCCCGCGCCTAACCCCGGAAGGAAGGAATAACCGCCAGGCATTCGGCGGTGACCGCCTCGACCACCTCCTGGAGCCAGCGGGTCCCTTCCGCCGAGTTCTCCGGGGAGAGGGCCTGGATCACCTCGATGTAACTCCCCCCGGTCGCCTTCCGCCGCCGCTCGACCGCCGCCAGGAACCGGTCCCGCGCTTCTCCCCCGGCCTCCTGCTCCCGGGCCCGGAGGAAGATATCCTCCAGCTGGTGGCGGGCCCGGTGGAGTTCCTGTTTCTGTTCCCGGAGCCGGGAGGCCTCCTCGCCCCCGGGTTGCCGTTCGCAGATTTCCAGGCTCCGGGGGAGCTTTTCGGCCAGGGCGGTCAGCCGCTTGACCCGTTCGGCGATTCCGGAGTCGATCTTCGCGATCGCCCCCCGGTGGAGTTCCTTCCCGAAGAAGTCGCCGCCGAGAAAGAGGGAACGGACCTCCCGGTACCAGTGGCGCAGCGCGATCAGGTTGGCGATGTAGTGGAAATTATTCTCGGTCCGCCGCCGGACCGCACGGTAGAGTCCGGGACAGTGATCGACCTTCCGGGCGGCGGTCCCCGCCCCCAGGATCAGCTTCCCGTCCTCGGGGACGTCCTTGCGGAGGATGGTCCCGGCGCCGACCACTACCCCGAATCCGACCCGGAGCGGCCCGACTATCCCCCCCTGCCCGCCGAGAAAGATCGGCGGCTGGTTGAGCATCACCCCCCGGGGGACGTCCCCGATCAGGGAGGCGGTGGCCTTGTCCCCGTTGGGGGTGAAGTTGAAATGGATGTAGGAACTGCCGACCTCGCTGTGATCCTTCCGGCTGGTCCCTCCGGCCATCAGGCAGTCGCAGAAGTTGATCAGGGAGCCCAGGGTGACGAAGGGGAAGAGGATGGTCTGTTTCAAACCGACGCTGTGAGCGCCCCCGGCCTGCTCCTCGAGCAGGCAGCCCTCCCGGACGTGGGCCCCCGACCCCATCGAGGATCTGGCCAGGAAAGACGCCCCCTGGAAGAAACCGCCCTTGAGCTGGACTTCCGGACCGACCTGGCAGTTGACGACCGTGGCCGGCCCCTCGAAGCCGAGGACCGCCCCGGCCGCCACCAGGGTATCGTCCCCGTAGATCCGGCAGCCGGGGTAGATGGTGACCCGGTCGGGTGAGATCCGCTCGGGGTTGACGTCCTCCCCGATCTCCACCGTCTCCGGGGCCAGGATCCGGACCCCGCGTTCGATCAATAGATTAACCTTGGTCGGTTGTCGGGTGGTCATCGTATTATCCTTCCGAATTGTTTATTTTATACCACTTCTCGCTGAGACGGCTCAGGTCGGGGACGGAGGCCAGGTAGATGGAGATCGCCGCCAGCAGCCCGGTCAAAACCAGGTAAGGCAGGCTGAACCAGGCGTCGATCAGGGCGACCAGTCCACCGGCCGCCGGCAGCCAGCCGTAGCGGGCCAGGAACCGGAAGACCCCGGGGTTCCCGGCCGCCAGCCCGAGAAAGGGGAGGGGGAGGAGAAAGACCGGGTCCCGGGAGATCAGGCCGGCGGCGGCCCCGGCCGCCCCGGCCGCCAGGCCGAGGATCTTGAACCGGGAGTGGTTGATCCGCCGGATGAAATCGTCCCGGGTGGCGACCAGTTCCGACGGGGCCTCGGTCGGTCCGGTCACCGCCGAGCCCAGCAGGCTGAGCGCCCGCCCCA
Source organism: PVC group bacterium (assembly GCA_003561965.1). GTDB lineage: Bacteria > Auribacterota > Erginobacteria > Erginobacterales > Erginobacteraceae > Erginobacter. The sequence continues at coordinate 5,838 of PWXJ01000179.1, read as the reverse complement.
ACCGCTCCCGGTCCAGCCCTTCCCGGACCAGGGCGTCGATCTCGCCGAAGACGAACTCGCCGTCGGCCAGTCCCTCCTCCCCCAGGTCGACGTTGGGGAGGGCGGCCACCTCGACCATCCCTCCCAGTTCGTCCTCGATCCGGGAGGGTTCCTTGGCCTTGTGGAAGGTGTCGATGGTCTCGTGGACCATCCCGTCGGCGATGTAGTGGGAGACGATCCCCAGGAAGCGGGCGGCCCGTTTCAAGTTTCCCTGGAGAAAGGCCCGCCGGGCCCGGTAGAGGGCGGAACGGGTGGTCCGCCGGGCCTTGGGCCAGGTATGGGTCAGGGTCCGGCGCCGGTCCGGCTCCACCGACCCTTCGATCAGGGCTTCCCGGGGGAGGTCGAACTCCTCGGCCATCCGGGCCGCCATCCTTTTGTGGTCCCGCCAGATCATTCGCGGACTGTCTCCTCTACGATACGGCATAGTAGCACGGATTCCCGGGCGGGTGGTAAGAAAAGAATCGGCCGGTTCCGGCTTGACCCGGCTCCGGATTTTTCTTATGGTGGAAACAGGAATCCTGGTGTTGGCGATCATCTAACCTCAAGGAGGTGTTGGAAATGAAGAAGGCGCTGGTTATTTTCCTGGCGGCCGGCCTGGCCGCCGGCTGGAGTGTCAATTCAACCCGGGCCGGGGTTCCGGATATCCAGTCCCTGATCGACCGGGCCGGACCCGGCGAGGTGGTCCGGGTCCCGGCCGGAGAGTACCGGGTCAACCTGGTCCTCCGGCCCGGGGTAATCCTGGAAGGGGAGGGAGCGGAAGTAACCGTCCTTGACGGCGGGGGGTCCGCGGTCATCGTGGCCGAGGATGGGGGGGTGGTCAAGGGCTTCACCATCCGCAACGGGATCGAGGGAATTAAGTCCTCCGGCGCCCTGCTCGGGGTCTTCGAGAACATCATCACCGGCAACGCCGGAAGCGGGGTCCGCTGCGGCGCGGGTGACGCCGTGATCGTCAACAACCTGATCACCGGCAACCGGGGCGCCGGGATCGACGCCGCCCGGGCCCGGGTCCTGGCGGTCAACAACAGCGTCTGCGGCGGCAGTTCCGGTTTCCTCTTCTGGAAGTGCTCGTCCTCGACGGCGGTCAACAACCTGGTCGCCTTCTCTGGGGTCGGTTTGGAGCGGGACGATATCTCCCGGTTCGATTTCTTCAACAACCTCCTGGCGATGAACGAGGTCGATGCCTCGCCGGCCGATCTCCCGGGGGATAACCTCCTTGACCCGGCGGCCGTTACCGGTTGTTTCCTCGAAGAGGACTCCCCCTACCGGGAAGCCGGGGTGCCGGTGGAAGGTGTGGAGGAGGAACTGACCGTCGGGATCGGCGCCCTCCTCCCGTCCGTCTTCCCCCTGGAGACTTACCTCCAGGTGATGGAGAATTTCTCCCTGGTATTTTCCGGCGAGTCGACCCTGGTCGAGTACGAACTGCTCGACCGGCCGGGTGACTTCCTGGTCACCACCTTCTTCGCCCGCCCGGAGTTCAAGATCGCCTCCTCGACTACCGACACCCGGATCGAGGATCCGGTCGCCTTCGACCGGGAGAGCCTGGATCGGCTGATCGAGCGGCTGGTTCCGGACGAACCACCCGCGGTCGAGGTCTGGGGTTGGGGAGGGATCGACTACCCCCGGGAGGAAGACCGTTACGTCCTGGAGAGCGTCTTCACCAAGCCGGATTCGTACTTCGTCGACGGGGCCGGCAACCTCCGTTTCATCCGGGAGACCAACTTCGCCCGGATCCGGGTCCTGATCCCCGAGGGTTACCGGGTGGAGAGCCTCTCTCCCGAGGGCGATATCGACCCGGAGGCGGGGGCCGTCACCATCCCCAACCCCGCCCGGGAACTGGTCGAGATCAACCTCACCTTCTCCCCCTTCTGAAAAACAACACCGTAAAAACTGTTGGGGAAGCCGGTGAAAGGCGGTTCGACGTAGTCGGGATCGGGCGCAACTGCCTCGATTACCTGGCCCTGGTCCCCTCCCTCCCTCCCCCCGACGCCAAGGTCCCGATGAAGGACTACCGGTTGGTCGGCGGGGGGCAGGCCACCACCGCGCTGGCCGCCCTCTCCCGGCTGGGATTGAAGACCGCCTACCTCGGCGTGGTTGGTGACGACCCCGGCGGTAAGTTGGTCCTCTCCGGCCTGAAAGAGTTCGGGGTGGACGTCTCCTCGGTGGTGGTCGAGGAGGGGGGAGAGACCCCGGTCGCGCTGATCTTTGTCGACGAGACCGCCCACACCCGGACCATCGCCTACCAGCCGACCGCCCCCGGGCGGCTGTCCCTCTCCTCGGTCGATCCCGAGTTCGTCCTCTCCGGACGTTGCCTGCTGGTCGATCCCCACGAGACCCTCTTCGGCCTGGAGATCGCCCCCGCGGCGAAGGAACGCTCCATCCCCCTGATCTACGACGCCGAGCATATGACCGATGGGTTCGAGGAGATGCTGGCCGCCGCCGATTACGTGGTCGGCTCCGAGGATGTCGTGTCTACCCTGAATGCCTCTTGCGTCGAAGCGGCCCTGGAAACCATCCTCGACGCCGGTCCGAAGGCCGCCGTGATCACCCTCGGTTCGGAGGGCGCGATCGCCCTCACCCGCCGGGGGCTGTTCCGCCGTCCGGCTTTCCGGGTCAGGGTGATCGATACCCCCGCCGCCGGCGACGCCTTCCACGCCGGCTTCGCCTACGCCGTCCTCCGGGGCTGGGATATGGAACGGACCCTCGACTTCGCCAACGCGCTGGGGGCCCTGGTCTGCCGCGGCCTGGGCGGCCGGGAGACTCTCCCCGATCTCAAAGAGGTCCTGGACCTGGTCGCGGCGGGTACAACAGTTCCGACATCAGAAGAAAAGCTGTTCAACCGGAAGGGGGAGAAACGATGAGCACCCGGAGTATGCTTTACCGGCTGGCCCGCCTGCTCGGCGACGTCAACGCGGTCAAGAAGGGACGAGTCGGCCGGAGGATCGGCCGCCGCGCCGCCGGGCGGACCACCGGCCGGGCCCTGCGGAAACTCTTCAAGTAGCGTCCGGACGGGAATAACCGGAAGCCGGCCTGAAAAACCGCTTCCAGGAGCAAAATCCCGGTCCTCGGCAGCCGGCCGCGGGAAAAGGCCGTGAAGACTGCCTTAGAGTTCCCGGAGGGCGGTGGTGGATCGGAAGAAGATGAAAGCGTCGTAGCGGTGGGGGAGGATCGAGGGGACGAAGTTGCCCAGGTGTTCCCGTTCGGGCTGGTAGACCACCCCGATCGCCCGGTGGCCCCGGGGTTCGAGGAGGGGGCTCTCCCGGCGGTCTTCCGGGCCGAAGAGCAGGACCAGGCGGTCGCCTTCCTCCTGCTGGAAGAGATATTCGTAACTCCCCTCGACCGGGTCGGGGATCTCCATCACCACTCCCGGGGCGCCCCACTCCCGGCCGGCCTTGACCGTCCCGGTCCCGGTCCCGAAGCCGATGATCCTGACCCGGTCCGGTCCGTGGGTTTCCCGGAGGAGCTGGCCGATATTCACCTGCCCGCGCTGGGTCATAATCGTGGCCCGGGCGTCGCCGACGTGGGTGTTGTGGGCCCAGATGATGCCCCGGCTGGCCGGCCCGTGGAAGCGGAGGAGTTCCTCCACGGTCTCCCGCATAAACTCCACCCGTTCGTTCCAGTTGTCCATCCCGGGGTCGACCATCGCCCGGTAGTGTCTCTCGCCGTGGAGCAGGACCGAGAGGTTCCGGTCCAGGTTCAGGGCCCGGTGGGGTTCAAGATCTTCGAGGACGTTGGTTCGGACATATTCCCGGGCTTCGGCGAGCTGATCGGCGCAGCCGGGCAATCCCCGGCTCAGGTCCCGGGCGTATGAATGCATATCGGAGGCGTAACGGCCGATACACTCCAGGAGTTCCTCCACCCGGTCCGCGGATTCCGGGGCCAGTTCCCGGATCTCCTCCCGGACCCGGGCGAACGACCGGGGGATGCCGTAAACATCCATCCCGTAAAATCCGACCTCCCGCTGCTCTTCCCGGTTGAAGTCTCTCAGCCAGCGGACCAGGTCGGCCGTGACCCGGTTTCTCCACATCCAGGGCGGCCAGCGGTCGAAGACGGAGAAAAGTTCCCCGATATCCTCCGTCTCCCCCCGGCCCCGGACATAGAGGTTCAGGTGGTGGTGGGCCGGCCAGTCGCCCTCGACCGCGATGAAGTCGAAGTCATAATCCTCGATCAGCCTCCGGGAGATGGCCTTCCGCCACTGGTAGAACTCCCGGGTCCCGTGCGAGGCCTCCCCGAGCAGGACCAGCCGGGCCCCGGAAACGTGGGCGACCAGCCGGTCGATCTCCTCGGCGTCGATTGCCGTCCCGGGGGCGGGAGTGGGCCCCTCTTCCGGCGAGGAACAGCCGGCCGCCGGGAGCAGCGAGATAAGAATGGCCAGGAGCAGTGTTTTCATCGGCACTGAAGGAGATTGGAACCGAGACCGGTATCATAACTTCCGGAACGGTCCCGCGCAAGCGGGTAATCACCGGTACCGCCGTCCGGCCGCCGAGCCTACCGGCGAGGAATCCCCCTCATCATAACGTGGCGCAATCTGTTTATGCTCTCCTTACTGAATTCCCGGGTCCTCGGCGATCAGCCTGACGATCTTCTCTCCCTCCCGGACCAGCCGGGAGATCGGTATCCGCCGGGGGTGGGTGACGATCAGGCGGTTCTGCCGGGACTCCAGCTCGACCTCCCTCAGGGTCCTGAGGTATCCCCGGAAGCGGGGATGAAAGAGCGCCCGGACCGCTTCCTCCGGATACCCCTGGAGAAGAAACCGGCGGGAGAAGACCGGGTCCTGGGGGAAGTTGATGTCCGGCTCCCGGTCGATCCGGTGGCCGAGGTTCTTGGGCCTCAGCCTGAATCGGGGAAGGGTGAAATCCTCGCCGGCGGCGAAGAAGACCCGGAGGTTGCGGGAGATGGTTTCCCTATGGATGTGGCCCACATCCACGGAGAAGACGGCGTACTGCCGGTTCCCCTCCACCCGGAAGAGCAGGTTATAGACGTCCTGCTCCTGAGCCCCGTGGAGCAGTTCGAAGGCCTGGAGTTGAAGGTAAAAATCCGCCGGGATCCGGCCCTGGAAGCCGTATCCCAGCCTGCCGGCCGTCTCCCGGTCCCGGAGGCCGCGGTGCCAGCGAAAGATAAAAGGCAGGGCGATCAGCATCGTCGCCGCCGCGATAACCAGGACCAGGGTCTGCTCGTAACTCATCGTAATTACCTCCGGCCTCCGGGCTAACCGGCTTGCCGGGTGTTCGGGAAATCAGTATAATAATTTCCGCCCCTTTGTCAAAATATTACTCCTCCCCCGGACCGGAAGGATATTGAGCCGGTTCAGCCGTGAGGTAAAGTCACTGGGGGACTCCGGGAAAGCTCAGGGCCCGAAATTGTTTCGCTCACGTTCGGCTTATCCGGTTGGGGAGAAAGTTCAGGGTCCGGAATTTTACGCCCCCGGTGGGCTTGTCCCACCGGAGCGAAAGTTCACAAGACAGGCGACTCCATCACCCCCCTCAAGCGGCCCCAGCCGGCTTGTCCGGCCGGGGAGAAAGTTCAGGGCTCGTAATTTTACGCCCCCGGTGGGCTTGTCCCACCGGAGCGAAAGTTCACAAGACAGCCGGCTCCATCCCCTCCCTCCAGCGGCCCCGGCCGGCTTGCCCGGCCGGGGAGAAAGTTCAGGGCCCGTAATGTTACGCCCCCGGTGGGCTTGTCCCACCGGAGCGAAAGTTCATAAGCTAGCCGGCTCCATCACCTCCCTCCAGCGGCCCCGGCCGGCTTGCCCGGCCGGGGAGAAAGTTCAGGGCCCGTAATGTTACGCCCCCGGTGGGCTTG